>DASUIA010000054.1:0-2790 GCA_036273255.1 Bradyrhizobium sp. | reverse complement strand
GTTCGAGTTGGCCTGGCCGACGAGCCATCCGCCCAAGGTGCCGTAGGCGAAGCGGAGGCGGGGAGCCAGGTTGTCGGAGACCGAGAGAGGCCCGTTGCCGCCCGGCGAATACGCGGTCGAACCGGCCCAGTCCCATTCCATGTAGGTGCGGGCTTCGCCATACGGGGTCGGGGTGCGGGTCTCGAAGCTGATCTTCGATTCACGCGGGCTGCTCAGGAAAATGTTGCTGCTGCGCGCCGAGGCGAGGCCGCCGATCGGGATCGACTGGACCTGGCCGTTGTCGCCGACCGTGGTGCTCTGCGGGGTGGCGTTCGGGTTGCCGCCCTCGAACCAGTAATCCATGACCTCGGTGATCTGGCCGCCGACGCGCAACGACGTGTCGGTGCCCGGGATCAGGAACGAGCGCGGGAAGCTGCCGGCGATCGCGGCCGCGTTCCCGGCTGGGTTGGTGCCGGCTCCGGGATAGTATCCGCCGACACCGGGAATCGCCCCGCCCTGCGCGATCTGGTCGAGCCGCTGCTGGAGGAGCTGGTTGTTGGAGCGGAGGTCCGCTACCTCATCGGCCTTCGCGGTGGGCACGCTGGCCAGCAGCGCGACTATGGCGGTCACGCCGCCCAGCACCGCCGCTGTGCCAAAAGTCAGGTTTCTGGTCATCACTCCCCCTTCACGTGTTCTCGAACACGGAGTCCCGCGTTCACCCGGCGTCCGGAGTACCAGCGGTTGAGGAGGGGGTCTTTCTCATGCATGCATTAAATGCATTACACTCATGAAATATTATCATAGGAGTATGTTCTGTCAGGAAAAGAAGGAGTTGGCCCCCGCCGTTCTTTTTTCCGCCATCAAAGCGTTCTATAAGCCAGGAACCCACTCGCCGAGGACCGCGATGAGCGTCAGAGCGTATCGAGACATCCAGCGCCGAGTCAGCCGCAAGATCCATGTCGGCAAAGTGCCGGTAGGCGGCGACTCGCCGATCACCGTGCAGTCGATGACCAACACTGTCACCAGTGACGTCAAGGCGACCGTCGAGCAGATCCAGGCTCTTGAGCAGGCCGGCGCCGACATCGTCCGCGTGTCCTGCCCCGATCAGGAATCCGCCTTGGCTTTGAAGCAGATAACACGCCAGGTGCAGGTCCCGATCGTTGCCGATATCCACTTCCATTACCGCCGGGCGATCGAGGCGGCGGAGAGCGGCGCGGCCTGCCTCAGGATCAATCCGGGCAATATCGGATCGGCCGAGCGGGTGCGCGAAGTGATCAAGGCGGCGAAGGATCACAACTGCTCGATGCGCATCGGTGTCAATGCCGGATCGCTCGAAAAAGACCTCCTCGAAAAGTACGGGGAGCCCTGTCCGGAGGCGATGGTGGAGAGCGCGCTCGACCACGCGCGCATCCTCGAGGACAACGATTTTTTCGAGTTCAAAATCTCCTGCAAGGCCTCGGACGTGTTTCTTGCCGTCGCCGCCTATCAACAATTGGCTGAAGTTTGTGACTACCCGTTGCATCTTGGCATCACCGAGGCAGGCGGGCTTAGAGGCGGCACCGTCAAGTCGTCGATCGGGCTCGGCATGCTGCTATGGGCCGGCATCGGCGACACGATCCGCGTCTCATTGTCGGCAGACCCGGTCGAAGAGGTCAAAGTCGGGTTCGACATGCTGAAATCGCTGGGGCTGCGCCGCCGCGGCGTCACGGTGATCTCGTGCCCGTCCTGCGCGCGCCAGCAATTCCCGGTGATCAAGACGGTCGAGCTCTTGGAAGAGCGGCTCGCCCATATCACGACGCCGCTGACGCTATCGGTGATCGGCTGCGTCGTTAACGGCCCGGGGGAGGCGAGGGAAACCGATATCGGCTTTACCGGCGGGGGTAACAACACCCACCAGGTTTATCTGAGCGGGATCACCGACCACCGGCTCAAGGACGCCGACATCGTCGATCACCTGGTCGAGCTGGTCGAGAAGAAGGCGGCGGAGATCGAGGCGGCCAAGGCGGCCGAGCCGGCATCGGCTCTGGAGCCCGCGCAATAACCCTATAAGGGTGCAGCCATCGCCGGTCCGTCGGAACCGATCCGAGGCTGTGCGGCGACCCGGCGCTTACGAGAACCTTCGGCGATCCAATCGCGGCCTTCGTCTGCCTGCGCCGTGGCAAAGACGCGAATCTCGGCCGCGATCAGAAAGCGCAGCGCCTTGACGGTGTGGCGGATCCAGCTGACATCGGTGACCAGCGCCACCCGTTCCCATGACTGCATCTGTAGCGGCCGGATGTCGAGGTCTTCCCAGGCGGCGCCCGGGAACCGGCAGTCCAATTCATAATAGAGGCGCAGCCTGTCGTGCCGCTTGCGCGACTTGGCGACGGCGGGGATCAGGATCCGGTCGCATTCGTTGCCGGTCACCCGTCCAGTCGCGACAAAACCGACTACGTTGTCCGGAAGCCCGTCGATGATCTCGATCACTAGGGCATCTCCACTGTTCGCTAGCCCCCTTTTGCGGGAGCCGATGGACCCGCCGGTTTGTCGCCGGCGGGTCCTTTCAGGCACTCTTAAGCGTACTCCCGCAGCAGGATCAGAACCGAACCGCGACCTTGCTGATCAGGACCTGCTCGGTGGCGTCGGAAGGACCGGCCGCGACGGCGACGACCTTGCGGTTGCCCCACATGTATTCGAGGCCGACATCGACGAACGAGACCGGGTTCCAGATGATGTTGGCGTGGATGGTCTCGAGCTGCTTGTTGGTCGCCGCCGCCCGCGCCGCGCCGATGATCGAGGCCGGCACGTCGTGGTGGTTGAGGCCAAAGCTGA
>DASUIA010000053.1:0-3509 GCA_036273255.1 Bradyrhizobium sp. | reverse complement strand
GTCTCCGACACGATGGCGGTGCGCGGCGGGCTGGCGTTGACCGGAAATCCGCCGATCAGGCCGGCGACGATGCTGCCGGCTCCGACGCCTATGAAATCGCGATCGACATCCGGCGGCTGGCCCGGATCCGACACGAATGATCGTGTCGTGGCCGCCGTCTGCACCATGACAATGACGGCAATGATGAGGGTCAGCGGTACCAGTTGCAGCCATTTCGAGAGCGGCACGTCCGGAACGGTGAGGCTCGGCAGCGCCACCGGGATATTGCCGAGAACCGCGACGCCACGGCCTTCGAGGCCTGCGAACACCACAATGCAGGCCGCGGCGATCAACCCGATCAGGGCCGCCGGTATCCGGGCGTCGATCCGTTCCGCGATGGCGATCAGCGCGAGCACGCCGAGGCCGATGCCAAGCGCATAAGGATTGCCCTGCGGCAGTTGCTCCAGCAGGGTCGCAAGGCGCTGCAGCATCGCACCGTTCGGCGCGGGCAATCCGAGCACGGCCGGCATCTGCGAGATCAGGATGTGAATGGAGATGCCGGCGAGAAAGCCCACCGTGACGGGGATCGACAGCAAATCCGCGATCCAGCCGAGACGAAAAATGCCGCCGGCGACCAGCACGAGACCGACCATGAGGGCGAGCGCGCCGGCGAGCGCCGCATATTCGGGCGAGCCGGCAACGGCGAGCAACGCGAGGCCGCCGGCAAAGATCGGCGTGATGGTCGAATCGGCGCCGCTCGACAGGACGCGGTTGCTGCCGAAAGCGGCGAAGGCCAGCGAACCGGCAAGAAACGCGAAGAACCCGATTTGCGGAGAAAATCCACCCAGCCGCGATGTCGCGAGCTGCTCAGGGATGGCGATGGCGGTGAGCGTAATTCCGGCGACGAGGTCGCTGGTCAGAAACGCCGGGCGATACCCCTGCAGGGAGCGCAACACCGGCCAGGCGTTGATCCTGCCCGCAGCGCGGGATGTTTCATTCATGGATGCCTTATCCCACCATTGATAGGCTCAACCGGCAGCGACTTCAAAAGGACAACGGGTCGCCTCGAGCTGATTTATTCCGTCCGGCAAAGCCAGTTTTATTGCCCGTCGAGCTACCGAACAACCTTGCACCAAGGCCGGGAGCGATCATAATCGCCACGCCGGGGCATCGTGATGGGGGATTGGCAATGGCTACGGTGGTGACGGAGGCTCGTCGATCCGCGACCTCGACGCGCTGGATTCAGCTTCTACTCGGGCTGATCGCGATGATGTCGATCTCGAGCCCGCAATATGTATGGACGCTATTCACCAAGCCCTTGCAGGAAGCCCTGGGGGCGACGCTGCCCGCGATCCAGGTCACGTTCACCATTCTCATCGTCCTGCAGACGTGGCTGTCGCCGATACAGGGCTATCTGATCGACCGGTTCGGCGCCCGCACCCTGATCGCGCTGGGCTGCCTGATGTCCGGCCTCGGCTGGATCAGTTCCGCCTTTGCAGCGAATCTGACCATGCTTTATCTGACCTACGGGCTGTTCTGCGGCATCGGCACCGGCATCGTCTATGTCGGGATCATCGGGCTCATGGTCCGGTGGTTTCCGGATCGCCGCGGATTGGCAACCGGGCTGGTTGCTGCGGGCTATGGCTTCGGCGCCATCCTGACCACGTTCCCGATCGACACCATGATGAAGCAGGCCGGCTATCAGCACACCCTGGTGGTGTTCGGCCTCATCCTGGGCGTGGTCGGTGCCGCCGCGGCGCTGGCGATGCGGATGCCGACATCGGCGGATGTGTTGCCGCCGCCGCCGCCGCTGGCCACGAAGGCCGGAACGCCGCCCGGCCAGATGCTGCGAAGCCCGGTGTTCTGGCTGATGTTCTTCATGATGACCATGATGTCCACCGGCGGCCTGATGATCATTTCGCAATTCGCGGCATTCTCGCGCGACTTCGGCGTCGCCAATGTCATGGTATTCGGACTGGCGGCGTTGCCGCTGGCGCTGACCATCGATCGCCTCACCAACGGCCTGACCCGGCCGTTCTTCGGCTTCGTGTCGGACCGGATCGGGCGTGAAAATACCATGGCGATCGCTTTCCTGATGGAAGCAGCGGCGGTAACGCTGATGGTGATGTTCCGCGACAATGCAGCGGTGTTCGTGATCCTGTCCGGCCTGGTCTTCTTCGGCTGGGGCGAAATCTTTTCGCTATTCCCCTCGACCCTGACCGACATCTTCGGCGCCCAGCACGCCACCACGAATTACGGATGGCTCTACGTCGCGCAGGGGGTCGGATCGATCCTCGGCGGTCCGCTTGCGGCCCTGCTGCGCGAGCAGACCGGTAGCTGGCTTCCGGTCTTTGTCATCATCATCGCGATGGATGCGCTGACCGGCATATTGGCGCTGGTGGCGCTGAAGCCGATGCGGCGGGCCTACGTCGCCGCGGCGAAGCCGTAGGGTATCTGGCGCGCGGCTTCGCCCGTCAAGCCGTGCTGCCGGCAGCGCGTTACTGTCGGCTCCGCAGCGGCATCAGGTCGGCGTCTGCGCTCTCCAGCGTCAGATGCCGTTCCGTGATCGCATGGTGAAACTGTTCGAACACCAGGCTGAATGCCGACAGATCGCCTTCCTCTAGCGCGCCGTCGTCATATGAATGCAGGATATCGCGGAGAATGCGGTCGACCTCATGTTGCATGTCGTGCAGTTCGTCGGTTGAGGTTCCAAGCCGCGCCTGGGCTATGAGCGCGATCACCCGGTCCCGCAAAGCAATGCCTTCGGCTTTCTCGTCGCGTTTCAGATAGCCGCGAAACCATGCCGCCGCCGAGCCAAGGCCCGATAACAGCAGCAGCACGCCCCAGATGTAGTCGCTGTACTTTTCGAGGAAGGTTCGCTCGGTCCCGTCGATATAGGCCGCGGCACCGCGATGGGCCGGCAGCGCCGCATCCTTGTCGGTGTCGGGCGTCGCGATGTTGGCGGCCGCAGGCAGTTCCTTTGCCAGCGCGGGACGGACGGCGAACAGTTGCCGCGTGAACGTTCCCACCGCCGTATCGGACAGTTCGCGCCGCGCCACGATCAGGTGATTGACGCCGACGGTCTCGATCTTGTCATCCGGCCGCGCCGGCGCCGAGCCGAATGTGCTGCCCGGGATTTCCTCCGATTCATATACGGGATGCCGTTGCGCGATCGCTTCGGAGACGTCGATCGGAAGGAATTTCGGCTCGCCGCGATCGCGGGCGGTCGCGGCGATGGCGTCGGCCGTGATCTTGCTGTCCAGCGGACCGACCGCCATGAAGGCATCCAGCGTCGCATCGCGCGCCATTTCGCCGACCTGATCGGTTCCGAACTGGACGACCTGAACCTTGTCGGGCGCGATGCCGGACTCGCTCAGAATGACCTTGAGCAGGGTGACATTGGCCTGGGTTTTTCCGATCACGCCCAGGCGGTGTCCCGCGAGGTCTTCGAGACTCTTGATCTTGGGCGCCGGGGTTCTCTTGGATCCCTTGGCCGGCAGGCCCGAGGGCGCCCAGAGCACGACCAAATT
>DASUIA010000052.1:0-23340 GCA_036273255.1 Bradyrhizobium sp. | reverse complement strand
AGGCGTCAACAAGGGCTTCTACGTGCGTCCGACCATCTTCGCCGACGTCACCAACAACATGACCATCGCGCGCGAGGAGATCTTCGGACCGGTGCTCACCATCCTCGGCGCCAAGGATGAAGCCGAGGCGGTCAAGATCGCCAATGACACGCCCTACGGGCTTGCCGGCTACGTCTCGGCCGATACCGTTGAGAGCGCGCGCCGGGTCGGCAGGCAGATCCGCGCCGGCAATGTCAACCTGCAGGGCGTGCCCAACGATCGCAGCGCGCCGTTCGGCGGCTACAAGCAGTCCGGCAACGGCCGCGAGTGGGGTCGCTACGGGCTGGAGGAATATCTCGAGGCGAAGGCGGTCGCGGGCTTCAACGCCGCGTAAGCCGCCCCATCGTCATTGCGAGCGAAGCGAAGCAATCCATCCCGACGCAAAGACTGGACGACTGCTGCGCTTCCGCGCCGGCGCTGCACCGCTGCCCCGAGGAAAAAAGCTATGCGGCATTGAAGCCGGCGACCGCCTTGACCTCGAGATATTCCTCCATGCCGTATTTGCCCCACTCGCGGCCGTTGCCGGACTGCTTGTAGCCGCCGAACGGCGCGGTACGGTCGTTGGGCACGCCCTGCAGGTTGACATTGCCGGCGCGGATCTGGCGGCCGACCTTGCGAGCGCGCTCGACGGTGCCGGCCGAGACATAGCCGGCAAGGCCATAGGGCGTGTCGTTGGCAATCTTGACCGCGTCAGCTTCGTCCTTGGCGCCGAGAATGGTGAGCACCGGCCCGAAGATCTCCTCGCGCGCGATGGTCATGTTGTTGGTGACGTCGGCGAAGATGGTCGGACGCACGTAGAAGCCCTTGTTGACGCCTTCCGGCAGTCCGGGGCCACCGGCCACCAGCGTCGCACCCTCCTCGATCCCCTTCTGGATCAGCGCCTGGATCTTGTCCCACTGGCCGCGGTTGACGACCGGGCCGATGGTGGTGCCTTCGGCGCGCGGATCGCCGGCCTTGGTCTTGTCGGCGACGCCCTTGGCGATGGCGGCGACTTCCTTCATCTTCGACAGCGGCACGATCATCCGCGACGGCGCGTTGCAGGACTGTCCGGAATTGTTGAACATGTGCATCACGCCACCGGTGACGGCCTTGGTCAGATCGGCATCGTCGAGGATGACGTTCGGCGACTTGCCGCCGAGTTCCTGGCTGACGCGCTTCACGGTTGGCGCGGCGCGCTTGGCCACATCGATGCCGGCGCGGGTCGAGCCGGTGAACGAGATCATGTCGATGTTGGGATGCTCGCTCATGGCGGCGCCGACTTCCGGGCCGAGCCCGTTGATCAGGTTGAACACGCCCTTCGGCACCCCGGCTTCATGCAGGATTTCGGCGAAGATCAGCGCCGAGCTCGGGGTGAATTCGGACGGCTTCAGGATCATGGTGCAGCCGGCGGCGAGCGCGGGCGCGACCTTGCAGGCGATCTGGTTCAGCGGCCAGTTCCAGGGCGTGATCATGCCGATGACGCCGACGGGTTCGCGCACCACCACCGCCGAGCCGGCCGGCTCCTCGAAATGATAGTTCTTCAGGACCTCGAGCGTGGCGGCGATGTGGCCGAGGCCGGCGCCGGCCTGCAGCTTTTCCGCCATCGGCAGCGGGGCGCCCATCTCGTCGGACACCGCGGCACCGATCTCCTTCATGCGGCCCTTGTAGATTTCGATGATCTTCGACAGCAGCGCGACGCGCTCCTCGCGACTGGTCTGGGAATAAGTCTCGAAGGCGCGCCTGGCGGCGGCCACCGCCTTGTCGACGTCGGCCTTGGAGCCCAGCGCAACCTCATACATCGCCTCCTCGGTCGCCGGATTGACGACCTTCGTGGACTTCTTGACGGCGGGATCGACCCAGGCGCCGTCGATGTAGAATTGCATGCGGTTGACCATCGTGAACCTCGTGATTTTCAGGGCGAATGGAGGGAGAACAAAAGCGTTCGGCAGGCATCCTTGCACGAAAGCCGGGTAATTTGAACCGCCATATGCGGGACGCCGCCTTGCAGCGGGGTGCGGTATATAAAGTCAGCGTGGCCGGGGAAACAAGGCCCCTCACCCCACCCCTCTCCCGCAAGCGGGAGAGGGAGTGCACCGCGTCGCGTGGCCCGCAGTGTTTGCCACGGCGGCAGTCTGCCCCCTCTCCCGCTTGCGGGAGAGGGTCGGGATGAGGGCAGCGACTGGAGTGGCCGTCACACCGCCATTTTGCGATGCCGCACCGGCGCGCCGGCGGTGAGGCTTTCGGCCGCATCGATGATCGCGTTGGCGTCGAGGCCGTAATGCCGATAGAGGTCGTCGATGGTGCCGGTCTGGCCGAAATGTTCGACCCCGAGCGCCTCGACGCGATGTCCGCGCACGCTGCCGATCCAGCCGAGCGCCGCCGGATGGCCGTCGATCACGGTGACGATGCCGCAATCGCGCGGCAGCGGCGCCAATAGTTTCTCGACCGGGCTGAGCTGCGGCACGCCGCGATCGCGGCGCTGCCGGCGCGCGGCGGTCCAGCCCGCATGCAGCCGGTCCGCCGAGGTGACGGCCAGCAGACCGACATCCCGCCGGCTCTCGCCGATCAGGCCGGTGGCCTCGATCGCCTCGGGCGCCACCGCGCCGGTGTAGGCGATCACGAGGTCGCAATTCGGACCCGGCTTGCGCAGCCAATAGGCGCCATCGGTGATGCCGGCCTGCAGCTCCGGCGTCATGATCCGCTGCGGCTGATCGATGGTGCGGGTCGACAGCCGCAGATAGACCGATCCGCCCTCGCCAGCACCGTCGCGCTGCATGTGGCCAAATCCCCAGCCCATGATGACGGCAAGCTCGTCGACAAAGGCCGGCTCGAACGCGGCGAGGCCATCCTGTGCGATCCCGATCAGCGGCGTTGCGATCGACTGATGCGCGCCACCCTCCGGCGCGAGCGTGATGCCGGACGGCGTAGCCGCGACCATGAAGCGCGCGTCCTGATAGCAGGCGTAGTTCAGCGCATCGAGGCCGCGCTGGATGAACGGATCGTACAGCGTTGCGATCGGCAGCAGCCGCACGCCGTTGATCGCCTGCGACAGGCCGAGCGCCGCCATCAGGATGAACAGGTTCATCTCGGCGATGCCGAGCTCGATATGCTGCCCCTTCGGCGAAAAGTCCCAGTTGAAGGTCGACGGGATCTTCTCCTGCCGGAACAGATCGGCGTTCTCGGCCTTGGCAAACAGGCCGCGCCGATTGACCCAGGCGCCGAGATTGGTCGAGACCGTGACGTCCGGCGACGCCGTGACGATACGCGCGGCGAGCTCGGTGTCGCCGCGCGCAAGCTCGTTGAGCACGAGGCCGAAGCCCTGCTGCGTCGACATCTGCGGCGACGGCTTGAACGAAAGCTGCTGCGGCACTTCGATCGCGGGCGCGGTCAGGCGACGGCGCCCGTCGCGATTGAACGGCGCGGCGGCGAGAAAAGCCTCGAGCACCGCCGGCGGCTCGGCCAGCCCCTCGAACCTGTCCCACTCATGGCCCGGCCGGATGTTCTGGGTGCTGCGCCATTTCTCCATCTGCGCCACCGTCATCAACCCGGCATGGTTGTCCTTGTGGCCCTGGAACGGCAGGCCGACGCCCTTGATGGTGTAGGCGATGAAGCAGACCGGACGATCATGGTCGATCGCTTCGAACGCCTCGATCATGCTGGCCATGTCGTGACCACCGAGGTTCGACATCAGCGCCAGCAATTCCTCGTCGCTGCGCTTGTCGATCAGTTGCGACACCTCGCCCTGATCGCCGATCTCGTCGCGCAGATGCCTGCGAAAGGCGGCCCCGCCCTGAAAGCACAGCGCCGCATACATCTGGTTCGGACAGGCATCGATCCACCGTCGCAGCGCTTCGCCGCCCGGCTCGGCAAAGGCGGTCCGCATCAGCCGGCCATACTTCACGATCACCACGTCCCAGCCGAAATTGCGGAACATGGATTCGAACTTCTCCCACAACCCCTCGCGCACCACGGCATCCAGGCTCTGCCGGTTGTAGTCGACCACCCACCAGGTATTGCGCAGCCCGTGCTTCCAGCCCTCCAGCAGCGCCTCGAAGATGTTGCCTTCGTCCATCTCGGCGTCGCCGACCAGTGCGATCATGCGCCCGGCCGGCCGATCCTTCATCCAGCCATGCGCCTCGACGTAGTCCTGGACCAGCGACGAAAACAATGTCTGCGCTACGCCGAGTCCGACCGAGCCCGTCGAAAAATCGACGTCGTCGACATCCTTGGTGCGGGACGGATAGGACTGCGCGCCCTTGAAGCCGCGGAAATTCTCCAGCTTGTCGCGGCTCTGGTGCCCGAACAGATACTGGATGGCGTGGAATACCGGGCTGGCATGCGGCTTCACCGCGACCCGGTCCTGCGGCCGCAGCACCGAGAAGTAGAGCGCCGACATGATGTTGGCGAGCGACGCCGAGGAGGCCTGATGGCCGCCGACCTTCAGGCCGTCGACATTGGGCCTGACGTGGTTGGCGTGGTGAATGGTCCATGACGACAGCCACAGCACCTTGCGCGCCAGCGCCGATAATATTTCAAGGCGTGCGGGCTCGACGGGCATGACGGGGCTCCGGCCACTGGTGTCAGAGTTTAATGGGATCGGCGCGACCAGGTCAAACATTCGCTCACGCGGCCCCATCGTCATTCCGGGGCGCGAAGCGGAGCGGAGCGAGCCCGGAATCCATTGGGCCGCAATCATCGCGGTGGGATGGATTCCCCGATGCGCAATAGCGCATCTGAGGTTCGCGTTCCGCGCGCCCCGGAATGACGAGAGGAGAGGCCTGCGCCAAATGGCGCATCCCGGAATGACAGAGTTCTAAGCATTCGGCGACGGTTCGGCCTCGATCAGAAGGCGGGAGTGCCGGATGCGCTCGCGGTGCGCGGTGTAGAGACCGCTGGCGACAATGAAGGCCGCCCCGACGATGGTCCACAGGTCCGGCACTTCGCCGAAGATGATGAAGCCGAGCAGGCTCACCCACAGCAGTTGGGTATAGGAAAACGGCGCCAGCACCGAGGCGTCGGCATAACGGAATGCCAGCACGACGATCCACTGACCCGCGGTGGACGCGACGCCGATCAGAATTCCAAAGGCAATGTCGTGCCAGCTCGGCGCGACCCAGACGAAGGGCACCAGCGCCGTCAGGATGCAAATGCCCGCGATCGACGAGTAGGTCATGGTGGTGATGGCGCGCTCGGTTCCGCTCATGAGCCGGGTCATGATCAGCGTGGCGGCCCACGCCAGCGCCGACACCAGCGGGAAAACCGCGGCGGGATGGAAGGCGCTCGAGCCCGGCCGCAGAATGATCAGGACGCCGGCCAGACCAACGGCGGTCGCGAGCCAGCGCCGCAGGCCGACGCGCTCGCCGAGAAAGAAGATCGACAACGCCGTGACGAACAGCGGCGAAACGAAACCGGTCGCGGATGCTTCCGCAATCGGGAGAAAGCGCAGGCCGGAGATGAAGAACAGCGACGAGGCAAGCAACGCGACGCCGCGCATCATTTGTAAACCAGGGCGGCGCGTCTGCAGCGCGTAGAGCGGCGAACCCGGCAGCATCGCGGGGACCATGATCAGCGCGAACACCATGAAGCGAAGCCAGGCGATCTCGACCGACGGCAGCGTCGCCGAGAGGTATTTCGCGGTGACGTCAGAAGTTCCGAGAAACACCGTCGAGACCAGGATCAGCCCGATGCCGCGGAGCGGCCGGTCGGCGCGCGCAGGAGCGGTACGTGCGGCTGGCTTGTTGTCAGACAAGAGCGATGCTGCTCTGTCCAGCCTGGCGGTTGCGGCAGGAGGCGGGTTCACGGTCGAACTCAGGTGCTGAAAATCGAATCGGGCGAAGCCGCAAAGGACGATATTTGCGCATTCCGGACAAGGCCCGAAAACAGGAGGCCGATATGCGAGGCGCGGGCACCCCGCGCCTGAATCATGGAATCCGCAGCGTTACCGCTACAGCATCGGCAGGCCCCGCGGTTTCGGCCCGCGCGGAAATGCCGCGTCCAGCGACGCGATCTCGCTTTCGCTCAGCGTCAGTTTGCCCGCCGCTGCGTTGTCGGCGGCGTGTTCCGGCGTCGACGCCTTTGGAATTGCAAACACCGACGGATCGCGCGTCAGAAAGCTCAGCGCGACCTGACGCGGCGAGGCGCCGTGCCGTTCGGCCACCGCCTGCAAGGTCTGCCCCGCCTTGCTGCGCGGCGAGGGAAAATCGCTGTGGCCGAACGGCGAATAGGCGACCACGGCGACGCCGTAACGCTGGCACCACGGCAGTACCGCATGCTCGATGGCACGCTCCTGCAGATGGTAGAGCGCCTGGTTGCAGGCGATCCTGCCCTTGCCGGCCACGGCCAGCATCTCGTGGAGGTCATCGGTATCGAAATTGCTCACGCCCCAACTGCGGATTTTGCCGCTGTCGCGCAATTGCTCGAACGCGGCGACGGTCTCCTGCAATGGATAGGAGCCGCGCCAATGCAGCAGATAGCAATCGAGCCGGTCGGTCTTCAGCCGCGCCAGCGAACGCTCGCATGCGGTGATGGTGCCGCGCCGCGAGGCGTTGCTCGGCAGCACCTTCGAGACCAGAAAAACTTCATCGCGCCGTCCGCCGATCGCCTCGGCGACCACGGGTTCGGCGTCGCCATACATCTCCGCAGTGTCGATGTGGGTCATGCCGAGGTCGATGCCACGACGCAGCGCCGCAACCGCAGTCCTGCGGTCGCCACGATCGATATGCCAGGTGCCCTGCCCGATCACCGGCACGGCACCCTGACTGCCGAATTCTTTTTGCTTCATGATGGCACCCTGTTCGACAACATATCCGTCGCAATGACGATTTCCTCACGAGTCGAGCGCGCTGATATCGGCGACCAGCACGGTGCCGGTGACCGACTCCGTGATGTAGAGCCGGTCGCTGGTGTTGCCGCCGATGGCGACGTTGGTGCAGCTTGCGCCCGCGCACGACTTGATCCGCGCGATGCATTCGCCGTTCGGTGCAAATACGAATACGTGGCCGAGCGAGGCGTGCGCCACGAACAGCCGTCCGGCTCTGTCCATGGTCAGGCCATCGGGGCCGCTGGCGCCGAAGGTCGAGCAGAACCGTCCGACCTTGGAGACACTGCCGTTGTTCATGAACGGCAGCCGCCAGACCGCGTTGTCGCGGGTCATCGAGACGAACAGCACCTTTTCGGCGGGATCGAGCACCAGGCCGTTCGGGCTGATCCCGGTATCGATCAGGCAGTCGAGCCGGCCGTTCGCCGCGAGCCGGTATACCCGCCCGGTCGGATCGTGGAGGCCGGTCTGGCCCTGATCCGTGAAATAGATGTCGCCGTTGCCCGCGATGTGGAGATCGTTGCAGCCCTTGAAGGATTCCGAATTGCGCGCGGTCAGAAGCGGCTGCATCCGCCCCGCTTTGACATCAAGCTGCATCAGGCCGTGCCTGTAATCGGCAACCAGGATGCGCCCGTCGGCGGCGATCTTGAGGCCGTTCGGCCAGCCCTCATATTCGACGACCAGCGACCATTCGCCGTCGGGCGCGATCCGGAAAATGCGCCCGAATGGAATGTCCACGATGTAGAGATGCCCGGCGGCGTCGAATGACGGGCCTTCGATGAAGCAGTCGGTGGGCTGCCCCGGCCGGTTGGCATCGGCCCATTCGGTACGGACGCCCTTGCGCCGGAACCGATCGGGCATCGTCGAAAATACTTCGGTGGCGATCAGCCGTGGCGGGCCGTCCAGATACATCATCGCCCAGGCTCACCTGCAAATCGCGCCGGCACGAACTGCTCAAACTTCGTGCCAAGTCGCAAGAATGCGGAAAAGAAATGGATTACATGATGTTATAAAATATACCGGATGTCATGCGGGAGCCGCGACCCGCACCGAAAATTTGCGATTCGCTCAATTCTTGTGCGCCGCACAACAAAATGAGCAAGCGCCGTCGATTGGATGCATCAGGCGGGTTCGGCCGCCGCCATCATCGGCTTCGGCGCGGTGCCGGCACCCGGCTTGATGCGGAACTCATAGGTCATCAAGTGCCAGGGTTCGCTGGACGGTTTGCCATCCGGCATGACGGCAGCGACGCGCTTCTCGACCCGGGCGATCAGATCGTCCTTGACGCCGAACACCACGTCGGAATCGAGATATTTGTCGCCGTCGATGAAGACGTGGGTGATCAGCGGCTCGTAGCCGGCTGCATTGACCAGAAAATGCACATGGGCCGGCCGCATCGGGTGCCGCCTGGTCTGCAGGATCATCTCGCCGACCGGGCCGTCGGTCGGAATCGGATAGCTGCACGGCAGGATGGTGCGGAAGAAAAACCGGCCCTCGGCGTCGGTGATGAAACGCGCCCGCGACGACGGACCTTCGGTCTCATAGGACGGCTTCTGCGAATCGTAGAAGCCGTCGTCGTCGGCGTGCCAGACGTCCACCGGTACTTCCCCCAGCGGCTTGCCCTCGAGGTCCGTGACGCGGCCCTGCACGAACATGCGTTCGCCCGGCAGCCTGGATGAAATATCGGTGCCGTGCGGCATCGGCTTGTGCTCGCCGACATAGAACGGGCCGAGCACGGTAGTCTCGGTGGCGCCGTCGCGCTGGCGGTGGTTGACCGCATCGACCAGCATCGAAACCCCGAGCACATCAGACAGCAGGATGAATTCCTGCCGGGTCGGGGTGCATTTCTGTCCGACGCGGGTCAGAAAATCGATCGCATACCCCCATTCGTCGAAGCTGAGATCGGTCCGGCGAACGAAATCGTGCAGCGACTTCACCAGCTCTTCCATCAGGAACTTGACCCGCGGGTCGGGCGTCTCCTCGAAACTGCTGATGACGGCGGCGGTGAGTTCGGTGTCGTTGAATTGTGGCATGGGTCTGTCCTGCGGGTACGCGAAGCCTGCTCAAACCCTACACCAGCCGGCCGGCCGGGGTAAGCGCGCCGGGATTGGAACACGAGGTGCTTTTCAGCTATCAAGATCATCCGCGACAGCCCGGAGATCAGTTCGCATGCTAGCCCCGACCCCCGCCTCGCCCGAATCCGCCGGAATGTCCCAAGCGGCTTTCGACCGGATCGAAGCCCATTTGAGGCACCGCTATGTCGACGCCGGCCGCTTTCCAGGAACGCAATTGCTGGTCTATCGGCGCGGCAAGGTCGTCCATAGCGCGGTGCAGGGTTTTGCCGACGTCGAGCGCAAGGCGCCGATGAAGGACGACACGATTTTTCGCATCTATTCGATGACCAAGCCGATCACCAGCGTGGCCTTCATGATGCTGTTCGAGGAAGGCCGCGTCGCCCTCGACGAACCCGTCCACAAATACATCCCGGAGTGGAACAATCTCGGGGTGTTCCTGGCCGGAACGGCGCCGGCATTCCTGACCCGGCCGCCGTCGCGGCCAATGCTGATCGTGGACCTGTTGCGGCACACTTCCGGCCTGACCTATGGCTTCCAGCAGCGATCCAATGTCGATGCCGCCTATCGCGAGGAAAAGATCGGCGAAGTCGAGAAGGCCGGCACGCTGCAATCGATGATCGAAGACCTCGCGAAAATTCCGCTGGAGTTTTCGCCCGGCGAAGCCTGGAACTATTCCGTCGCAACCGACGTGATCGGCTATCTCGTCGGCAAGATCAGTGGCGTGCCGTTCGAGCAATTCCTGAAGGAACGCATCTTCCATCCGCTCGGCATGAACGATACCGACTTTTTCGTGCCGGCCGGCAAGGCCCATCGGTTCGCCGCCTGCTACTCGGCCGGCCCGCAGGGCGGCATGACCTTTCACGCCACCGACCGCAAAGGCGGCATGACGCTGCAGGACGATCCGACCACGAGTTCGTTCCTTGCGCCGCCTTCGTTCGTTTCCGGCGGCGGCGGCCTGTGCTCCACCGCCGCTGACTATCTCACCTTCTGCCGTGCGCTGCTCAATGGTGGCGAGCTCGGCGGCGTCAGGCTGATCGGGCCGAAGACGCTGGCGCTGATGACGTCGAATCATCTTCCGGGCGGCCGCGATCTGCCGGAAATGTCGAGGTCGCTGTTCAGCGAGGCGACCTATAACGGCATCGGCTTCGGCCTCGGCTTCTCCGTCACCATGGATCCGGCAAAGACGCTGATTCCCGGCAGCGCCGGCGAATACGCCTGGGGCGGCGCGGCGACGACCTCGTTCTGGATCGATCCCGCGGAGGAACTGATCGCCATCTTCATGACCCAGGTGCTGCCGTCGAGCGCCTATCCATTGCGCCGCGAACTGCGCACCATGGTCTACTCGGCGATCACCGACAGCAATCTCTGAGGCGCTTTCCGGTTCGCGCGAATCGTCGTTGCGTCTCCGAGGTCTCATCCAGAGAGTCAGACCGAAAAAGCAGCCAGCATTTTTGGCATTTTTTCGTCATGGCCGGGCTTGTCCCGGCCATCCACGTCTTTCTTACCCGATTGGACCAAAGACGTGGATGCCCGGCACACGGCCGGGCATGACGAGCTGAGCCGAAAGTGCTCAGTCTATTGGTCGTGAGTCAGACTCTGAGGAGCATCGCGAAGCGATGCGTCTCGAAGGATGCAGTTAGCAACGTGGAAATGGCGCTACGCTTTGTTGACAGGATCAGCACTTTCGCGCTGAATGAGCAGCGGACAACATGCAGTCCTTCAGCGTTTTCCGAAAATGGGGGAATGCGAAGGACCGGTGCGAAGGCGTCACGAGAATTGCCGCGCGCCCGCGGGGGGAAACAATGCTGGACTTCGTTCAGCAGTTGGTCAGTGGCATTGCGCTCGGCTGCGTCTACGGCCTGATCGCGCTTGGATTCGTCCTGGTTTACAAGGCCACCGAAGTCGTCAATTTCGCCCAGGGCGACCTGATGATGCTGGGCGGATTCTTCGCCTTCACGTTCATTGGCATTCTCGGACTGAACTACTGGCTCGGATTTGCCGCCGCGGTGCTCTCGATGGCGCTGTTCGGCGTGCTCGCCGAGCGGCTGGTGGTGCGTCCGATCCTGGGCTATCCGCAATTCTCCATCATCATGGCAACGATCGGCCTCGGATATTTCCTGCGCTCGGTCGCCGGCATGATCTGGGGCACCGACGACTTCAAGATTGAAACGCCGTTCAGCGCAGGCGTGCTGCGGATCGGCGCGCTCGTGCTCGCCTATGACAAGCTCTCGGTGATCGCGGCAACCGTCATCCTTTGCGCCCTGCTCTATCTGTTCTTCAACAAGACCAAGCTCGGCACCGCCATGCGGGCCAGTTCCGAGAACATGCTGGCCGCCTATTACATGGGCATTCCGGTCAAGCGCGTGGTGTCGACGGTCTGGGCGATCAGCGCGGCGGTCGCGACCTGCGCCGGCGTCCTGCTCGCGCCGATCACCTTCATCCATTCCAATGTCGGGCTGGTGCTGGGGTTGAAGGCGTTTCCAGCCGCCGTGCTCGGCGGCTTCGGATCGATTCCCGGGGCGGTCGTGGGCGGCGTGCTGATTGGCGTGATCGAGAGCATGGCCGGCTTCTACCTGCCGGAAGGATGGAAGGACGTCGCGCCCTATATCGTTCTGCTGCTCGTGCTGCTGCTCAAGCCGGAAGGCCTGTTCGGCCTTCCCGTTCGCAAGAAGGTCTGAGGGCGCGCCGATGCGGTTCATGTTCAAGACCCAATACGAAGACGACATCCGGCTGTTTCCGCATTCCGGGCATGTGCTGTCCTATGGCACGCTTTTGATCCTGCTGGCGATCGCGCCGTTCGTTCTGTCGAGCTACATGGTGAGCCAGCTCGTCTTTCTCTGCATCTACGCCACGGTTGGCGTGGCGCTCCTGATCCTCACCGGCTTTACCGGGCAGGCCTCACTCGGCCATGCCGCGTTTCTCGCGATCGGCGCCTATACCGCGGCCTATCTGCAGCAGTTCAACGTGCCCTTTCCGGTGTATTTCCTGGCTGCCGGGCTGCTGACCGGCATCATCGGCGCCGTGGTCGGATTTCCGGCACTGCGGCTGCAGGGCATCTATCTCGTCATTGCCACGATTTCCTTTGCCTTCATCGTCGAGGAAATCCTGGCCCGCTGGGAAAGCGTCACGCACGGCAACGAAGGCATGCGGGTCAAGACCATCCAGTGGCTCGGCGTGCAACTGCAGCGCGACAGTCCCGGGTTCTATTTCCTCTGTCTTGCCGTCCTGATCCTGACCATCGTCGGCACGCTCAACCTGCTGCGCTCGCCCACGGGTCGCGCCTTCATCGCGATCCGTGACAGCGAAACGGCCGCGCGCAGCATGGGCATCAACGTCTCGCTCTACAAGGTGAAGTCGTTTGCCCTCAGCGCCGCGATCACCGGATTTGCCGGCTGCCTGTTTGCCCACAAGCTGTCCTTCATCAGCCCCGAGATGTTCACGCTGCAGCTCTCGATCGAGTTCATCATCGTGATCCTGATCGGCGGCATCTTCAGCCTGCATGGCGCGGTGCTCGGAGCGATCTTCATCGTCATGATCGATCCGTTCCTGACCTATCTGAAGGACGACGTGCCCGGCCTCATCGCGGGCCTTGCTGCGGCACTCGGGGCAGGAAGCGACCGCGTCGCACATATTCAGGACAGTGCGGCAGCAATTGCCTCCGCCAACGGCCTCAAGGGCGCGATCTACGGCGTCATCATCGTGCTGTTCGTGCTGTTCGAGCCGCTCGGCCTGTACGGCCGCTGGCTCAAGATCAAACTGTTCTTCCAGCTCTTCCCACTCTACAAGCGCGCCACCTTCAAGCGGCAGAAGATCTATGTGAAATCGGAGCGGAACCGATGAGCTATTTCCGCGCCGAAAATCTCTCTTTGCATTTCGGCGGCCTGAAAGCGGTCGACGCCGTCTCCTTCGCGGTCGAGAAGGGCGAGATCCTGTCGATCATCGGCCCCAATGGCGCCGGCAAGAGCTCGATCTTCAATTTGATCTCGCGCATCTACACCCCGACCTCGGGCAGGATATTCTTCGAGGAGCAGGACATCACCGAGGAGCCCACCTATGGCATCGCCAGGCTGGGCATCGCCCGCACCTTCCAGAACATCGAACTGTTCGAGAATGCGACCGTACTCTCCAACCTGCTGGTTGGGCGGCACCGGCATTGCACCACCCGCCTCTGGCAGGAGCTGTTGTTCCTGCCGGGCGTGCGGGCAAATGAAAAAATCCATCGCCGCCGCGTCGAGCAGGTCATCGAATTTCTCGATCTGGAACCCTATCGCGACAAGGTGATCTCCCAACTGCCTTACGGCGTTCGCAAGGTCATCGAGCTGGCGCGCGCGCTCTGTTCCGAACCAAAGCTGATCCTGCTCGACGAGCCGTCGTCCGGGCTCAACGTCGAGGAGACCGACGACATGTCGTTCTGGATCAGGGACATGAAGTCGGAACTCGGCATTACCGTGGTCATGGTCGAGCACGACATGACGCTGGTCAATCGCATTTCCGACCGGGTGATCGCGCTGAACTATGGCCGCGTGCTGGCGATGGGAACGGCGGCGGAAGTGCAGCATCATCCCGATGTCGTCGCGGCCTATCTCGGCAGCTAGAGAGAATGTCATGAGCGCGCCCGACATCATCCTGAAGCTCAGCAACATCGAGAGCTATTATGGGCCGATCATGGCGATCAGGGGCATCAGCCTCGAGGTTCCGCGCGGCTCGATCGTCACGCTGCTCGGCGCCAACGGCGCCGGCAAGACCACGGTGCTGAAGACGATTTCCGGAATCGTCGATTCGCAGAAGGGCTCGATCGAGTTCATGGGCAGATCGATCCAGCGGGTGGAAGCCGACAAGATCGTGCGGCTCGGCATCAGCCACGTACCGGAAGGGCGCGAGGTGTTTCCGTTCCTCTCGGTGCGCGAGAATCTGATGATGGGCGCCTATCCGCGCCGGGATCGCGATGGGGTCGTCGAGGATCTGCAACGGGTCTACGGCTACTTCCCACGCCTGAAGGAGCGGCTCGATCAGCCCGCGGGCCAGCTCTCCGGCGGCGAACAGCAGATGCTGGCGATCGGACGGGCCCTGATGAACCGGCCGACCCTGCTGCTGCTGGATGAACCCTCGCTCGGCCTGTCGCCGATCCTGGTGAAGGAGATTTTTGCCATCATTCGCCGTGTCAACGAAGAACAGGGCATGTCGATCCTGCTGGTCGAGCAGAATGCCAAAGTCGCGCTTCAGACCGCGCATTATGGCTATGTGCTGGAGATCGGCCGGGTCGTCATGAACGACACCTGCGAGCGATTGATGCATTCCCGGGACATCCAGGAGTTCTACCTCGGCGCCAAGGAAGCCGGCGTCAGAGCTGAACGGCGCTGGAAAAAGAAGAAAACGTGGCGTTAAATGGCCGTCCGCGTCGACGGCGATCAAGACCGGCCTCGAAGCCGGCACGTCGAAGCGGGGCACAGAGGAGGGAACGGGCATGGCCGGGCCGGCAGTGCTGACGGTCGCCGACACGATCGCAAACAGCTTTGCGCTCGCGGTCGAGACGCGCGGCGACAGTCCCGCGATCCGTGAGAAGAAATTCGGCATCTGGCAGCCGGTGAGCTGGCGCGAATGGCTGAATATCTCGCGCCAAATCGCCTATGCGCTGCACGCCGTCGGCTTCCGACCGGGCAATGTCGCCTCCATCATGGCCAATGCCGTGCCGGAGTGGGTGTTTGCCGACATCGGCATTCTCTGCGCCGGCGGCGTCTCGTCCGGAATCTATCCGACCGATTCGGCGTCGCAGGTGGAGTATCTCATCAGGGATTCCCGGACCAGCGTGCTGTTCGCGGAAGACGAGGAGCAGCTCGACAAGATCCTGACCTGCCGGCCGCGTTGCCCCACCCTGCAGCGCGTCGTGGTGTTCGACATGGAGGGCCTGAGCGGCTTTTCCGACCCGATGGTGATGTCGCTCGCGGAGTTCATGGCGCTGGGGCGCAACCACAGGCAGGGCCGCGAGGCGCTGTGGGACGAAATGCTCGCAAGCCGCAGCGCCGACGATCTGGCCATTCTGGTCTACACGTCAGGCACGACCGGGCCGCCCAAGGGCGCGATGCATGCGAACCGCAGCGTGGTGCACCAGATGCGCCACGCCGGAGATTTGTTTCCCTCGACCGACCGCGAGGAACGGCTGGTGTTCCTGCCGCTCTGCCATGTCGCGGAGCGGGTCGGCGGCTATTACGTCTCGCTTGCGCTGGGCTCGGTGATGAATTTCGCCGAAAGCCCGGAAACCGTGCCCGACAATCTGCGCGAGGTGCAGCCGACCCTGTTTCTCGCCGTGCCGCGGATCTGGGAGAAGTTCTATTCCGGCATCACCATTGCCTTGAAGGATGCAACCGCGCTGCAGAAATGGGCCTATCGCCAGGCGATCGCGATCGGCTATCGAACGGCCGATTGCAGGCTTCAGGGCGAAACGCCGTCATCCTGGTTGCGGCTGTCAAACCGGCTGGCCTACTGGCTGGTGTTTCGCAACATTCGCCGCATGCTCGGGCTCGACCGTTGTCGCCTCGCCTTCACGGGCGCGGCGCCGATCGCGCCGGATCTGATACGCTGGTATCTCGCGCTCGGCATCGACATGCGCGAAGTCTATGGCCAGACCGAAAACTGCGGCGTGGCAACCCTGATGCCGGCCGACCGGATCAAGCTCGGCTCGGTCGGCAAGGCGGTGCCATGGGGCGAGGTCGCGCTCTCGCCGGAAGGCGAAATCCTCATCAAGGGCGACTTCCTGTTCATGGGCTATTTGAACCAGCCCGAAAGAACCGCCGAGGCGGTCGACAGCAGGGGATGGCTGCACACCGGTGACGTCGGAACCATGGACAATGAAGGGTTTGTCAAGATCACCGACCGGATGAAGGACATCATCATCACGTCCGGCGGCAAGAACGTCACGCCGTCCGAGATCGAGAACCAGCTCAAATTCTCGCCCTACGTTTCCGATGCCGTGGTGATCGGCGACAAGCGGCCCTACCTCACCTGCCTCGTGATGATCGATCAGGAGAATGTCGAGAAATACGCCCAGGACCATGACATTCCCTTCACCAATTACGCGAGCCTGTGCCGCGCGGCGGAAATCCAGCAACTGATCCAGCGCGAGATCGAGACGGTCAACGGCAACTTCGCCCGCGTGGAGACCATCAAGAGATTCTTCCTGATCGAGCGTCAGCTCACGCCGGAAGACGAGGAGCTGACACCGACCATGAAGTTGAAGCGGAATTTCGTGAACCAGCGCTATTCCGCCGAGATCGACGCCATGTATCGCGATCGGGCGGTGGCCTGATCGGCGACATGGTTTGAAACGGCGAAGGACCAGCAGGCCAACCCTTCGTTCAAGACGGGCCACGGAAAGGAGGAGTCAAATGTCGAAATCGAAGGTGCTCGCCCTTGCGTTGGGCGTACTTGCGCTGACGCATCTGCCGGCCATAGCCCAGACCACCAGGGTTACCAATGAAGGCATCTCGGCCAACGAGATCGTGATCGGCACCCATCAGGATCTGTCCGGTCCGATCAAGGTGTGGGGCGTGCCGGTTTCCAACGGCATGAAACTGGCGGTCGAGCAGATCAATGCGGCGGGAGGCATCAATGGCCGCAAGCTGCGCATGATTCTCGAGGATAATGGCTACGACCCGAAGAAGGCGGTGCTGGCGTCGCAAAAGATGGTCGAGCGCGACAAGATCTTCGCCATGATCGGGCCGATGGGATCGCCCACCGTCCTTGCGGCGCAGGACGTGCTGTTCGATGCCGGCGTGCTGCAATTGTTTCCGCTGACCGCGGCCGAATTCACCTTCAAGTTCGATCCGGCAAAGCCGCAGGAACGGCTGAAATTCAACAACCTCCTGCCCTATGTCGAGAGCACCCGTGCCGCGCTCAAATACATGATGGACTGGAAGAATTTCAAGAAGCCCTGCATCATGCACCAGGACGACGAGTACGGCAAGAACGTGCTCGACGGCTTCAACCAGCAGCTCCAGGCCATGAAGATACAGCCGGCCTCGATCACGAGCTACAAGCGCGGCGCCTCCGACTTCAGCGCCCAGATTGCCAAGATGAAATCCGACGGCTGCGATCTCGTGGTGCTCGGCACCATCATACGCGAGACCATCGGCGCCATGAGCGAGGCGAAGAAACTCGGCTGGGACGTCACCTTCCTCGGCGCTACCCCGACCAACGTGCTCGAGGTACCGACGCTCGGCAAGGACGCCGTCGAGGGACTCTACGCCGCATCGGGCTTCGAAATTCCCTATGAGGATACGGCCACCGGCAAGGTCAAGGAGTGGCTCGCCAGCTACAAGAAGATGTTCGGCGCCGATGCCAATACGCAGGCCATCATCGGCTACAATGCGGTCGAAACCTTTGCGTTCTACGCGCAAAAGGCCGGCAAGGACCTGACCGGCCAGAAGATGCTCGATTCGCTGGAGTCGGGCGATAAGTACAACGACATCTTCAGTTCCCCGCCGACCAAGTTCTCCAAGACCGACCACCTCGCCAACACCATCACGCAGGTGCAGCAGATCCGGAACGGCCGCTGGGTGCTGGTCAAGGACAATCTGATGTTCTGACGATGGTCGAACAAACCAGGGCTGCGCGAATTCCGCGCAGCCTCCCCGGGGCCTCATGGTTCGAGACGCGCGAAGCCGCGCTCCTCACCATGAGGGACTTATCTGAGTCCTCCTCATGAGGACTGTCTGAGTCCTCATCCTGAGGAGCATCGCAAAGCGATGCGTCTCGAAGGATGGCGCCTCCCGCGGCCTCATCCTGAGGAGCAGCGCGAAGCGATGCGTCTCGAAGGATGCAGCCCTTGAGGTGGAAATCGCTCAGCCGATATTCTGCAGCGCCGGAAACGTCTCCAGCAGCCAGATGCTCATGCCGGAGATCGCGCCGCTGAGAAAGCCGATCCCGGTGATCACCATCAGCACACCCATCGTTCGCTCGACTGCGGCAAGATGCCGCTTCATCCGCGCGAACAGCGACGAGAACTGCTCGACCAGGAATGCCGCGACCAGAAACGGGATGCCGAGTCCGGCCGAATTGACCGCGTGCAGGGCAGCCCCCTTGGTCACCGTCGCCTCGGCGGCAGCGACCGAAAGGATGGCGGCGAGGATCGGGCCGATGCAGGGGGTCCAGCCGAACGCAAAGGCAAGACCCATCACATAGGCTCCCCACAGGCCGACCGGCTTTGGAATCGGCAACCTGCCCTCCCGCATCAGGAAATCGATCCGGGTCAGGCCGAGGAAGTGCAGGCCCATGATGATGATGACAATGCCGGCAGCGATCGACAGTTCGGCCGACCAGGCGCGGATCAGCCCCCCGATCAGCGAGGCGCTGGCGCCGAGCGCCACGAACACGGTGGAGAATCCGAGCACGAACATGATCGCCGAGATCATCACCGCACGCCGCGACGCCGCGGCGGTTTCGGCGTTGGCGACATGTTCGATGGTGGCGCCGGTGAGGTAGATCAGATAGGGCGGCACCAGCGGCAGCACGCAAGGCGACAGGAAGCTGACCAGGCCCGCGATCAACGCTGCCGGAATCGAAACATCGTGGATCATGCCGTCTTTGCCATCGTTCGGAGGTGCCACCCCCTGCCCGGCCAGGGCCGGCAGGGGTGCGGCAGGTTGATCCGACCTGATGTAGCGGATGCGGGCTATGACGGACAGACCTGCTGCCGTCCGGAATATCACGACTGGGCTGCTATCGATCACCAATGCGGCATTGCGGCCAAACAGCCGGAAGGCCGCCGGGGCGACGCGCGGTGTCGCCGTCTTATTCGACCAGCTTCAGCACGGTCTGAGAACGCCGCGGCCGGCCCTGTGGCGATGGCGGACACCCCTCTACCAGCCAGTTATCCGGCGTCATCGCATCGCACAAGGCCTTCAATTCCGAATCGGCAATCCGGTTGAGTTTCATCCTAAGCTGCAGAATCGCGACGGAGACCAACTGTGCGGTTTCCCGGCTGGCGCTGGCAAGCAGAACCGCCCGGCATTGCTCAAGGGTTGCAAGCGTCGAACGCAGCTTCTGTTCCGAATTAGCCACCTGCGTTTCTTCCGATTCCGAGCTTGCGAGGTAAAGCCGGGGCGATCCAGTCGGTCGTTTCATAGACCTCTCCATACAGTCGGGATGTTTTCGAAACCGCGCGACGGATTTGATCGGGCGCGCGCCGGCCGTCATGCGGCGCACGGTCGATTCCGGAAAACGCCAGCAGGTGCGGTCTGGCCGGGTATTCCTGCTGCATGTCGACGACTACGACAACCGGCGCGTCCGATGCGTCTGCGAATGTCCGAATACTCACGACGGAAGTCACGCGGCTACCCTTCGCGGCGGGAACGCGATCGGCCGGCGCAGCGATGCTCGGGTGGTTCCGGCAGCACGGGGCTTGGACCTGACGACCACGGGTCCCGCCATGGTTGTTGTTCGTCCTGTATTCTGGCAAGTTTAGCGGCAGGAAGGGGCCATGTATGCGTCCGTCACTGGAAAGGGGCGTTCCTCAGGAGGAACACCAAAGAATCGGTTTCAGCGGTTTGACCGACTGGGACGCCGCCAGGGTGTTCCTGGAGGTGGTACGATGCGGCAGCTTCAGATCGGCGGCGGAACGGCTGGAACTGTCGATCAATGTCGTCCGCAGGCGGATCGATGACTTCGAGCGGCAGATCGGCGCCACGCTGTTCACCCGCGATGTCCACGGCACGCGACTGACCGACGAGGGTTCGCTGGTCGTCTCGGCGGTCGAGCGCATGGAAGCGGCGTCATTCGACTTGCTGCGTGCCGGCAGTTCCGTCGCCAATACCCTGTCCGGCGAAGTCCGGGTCGCCGTCACCGAAGGCCTTGGCACGTTTTGGCTGGCGCCCCGGCTGGTTGAATTTCAGCAATCGTATCCGAATATTCTGGTCGATCTCCATTGCGCCATGCGCTCGGCGGATGTCTCGCGGCATGAGGCCGACATTGCAATCCACCTGACCCGGCCGGCCGCGCTCGACGTCAAACTGATCCGGCTCGGCCGGATCCACCTGATGTTCTTCGCGAGCCAGAGATACATCGATATTTATGGCGCGCCGCGGACCGCCGCAGATCTGAGCCGGCATCGGCTGGTGGTCCAGGTCGCCGACCAGATCGCCGCCAAGGAGGTGTTCGAAAGCTGGTTTCCCGGCCAGTCCCTGCACGACATGCTGGTCATGAAAACCAATGTCAGCAGCGCCAATTACTGGGCGGTCGCCAATGGCGCCGGGGTCGGCGTGTTCCCGACCTATGCCTGCGCGCTTGGCGGGAACATAATACCTCTAGAGGTTGAACTCAACCGCCCGTTTGATATTTGGCTGTCCTATCACGCCGGTAGTGGGCGGATTCCCCGGATCCGGCGCATGATCGACTGGCTGGTCGAGGCATTCAATCCCTCCAAATTCCCGTGGTTTAAAGATGAATTCATCCATCCAAACGAGCTTAAATCGGTATATAAGGTTGAATCCCTGACGCATCTGTTCGGGGGCTTCTCGACCGAAGGACGGTGAAAGCGGTATGAATAAATCAGCGGCAAAGAGGATGAAGCAGCGCAGTGCCGGAAAGCCCGACATCGAGATGGGCAAACGAATTCGGCTGCGGCGCGTCGAGCAACGAATTTCGCAGGCGGAACTCGGCGAGCAGCTCGGCGTCAGCTTCCAGCAGGTTCAGAAATACGAAAAGGGCGTCAACCGGGTCGGGGCCGCCCGCCTTCAGCAGATCGCCACCGCGCTCGACGTGCCCGTCACCTTCTTTTATGACGGCGACGGCAAGGCGCGCGAAGTCGAAAGCCTGCTGTTTCTCGACAGCTCGTTCAGTCTGCGGCTGCTGCGGGCCTACAGCAAGATCAAGGATCAGACCGTGCAGCGTCAATTGGTGTCGCTGATGGAATCGATTGCCGCCAACGAAGATTGACGCCTGTTCGGTTCCGGTGAATCAGGGCCGGGTTCCAGTTTTTTGATTTGATCCTTTTTCTTCGCGCCGGCGAGCATCGACTTCGCCGGCCGGTGTCGTGTGGCGCCGATGCCAGATGTTCCCGACAAGACCGAGAAACCCTTTGCCGACGGCAAGATCCTGCAGCGTATCGCCGACGGCGTCGGCATTGTGACCTTCAACAATCCCGCCAAGCGCAACGCCATGTCGCTCGACATGTGGGAAGGCCTCGGCCTCGCCCTGAGCGAATTGCGCGAGCATCCCGATGTGCGTGTCGTGATCCTGGTCGGCGCCGGCGACAAGGCGTTCGTCTCGGGCGCCGACATCAGCCAGTTCGAGCAGACCCGACACAACGCCGAAGCCTCGGAGGAATATTCCCGGCGGAGCGCCGCGCAGCGCGCGCTGCTGGCCGACTATCCCAAACCGACCATCGCCTGCATCCGCGGCTTCTGCCTCGGCGGCGGCATGCAGGTGGCGATGCTGGCCGACATCCGCATCGCCGCCGAGGACAGCCAGTTCGGCATCCCGGCCGCCAGGCTCGGCATTGCCTATGGCTATGACGGCCTCAGGCATCTGGTCTCGCTGGTCGGGCCGTCCCGGGCACGGCTATTGATGTATACGGGCATGCGGATCGATTCCGCGGAAGCCGTCCGGATCGGGCTCGTCGACCGCGTGATTCCCAATGCCGAACTGTGGAATGCAACGCTGGGCATCGCCCGCACCATTGCCGGCAACGCCCCGCTGGCGATCCAGGCCGCCAGGATCACCATCGCGCAGATCCTGAAAGATCCCGGTGACCGCGACATGAACGCGATCAAGGAGATCGCCACCGCCTGCATGGACTCCGAGGATTTCCGCGAGGGCCGCCGCGCCTTCATGGAAAAGCGCAAGCCGCAGTTTCGGGGACGATAGCCATCGTCACGACAGCCCGCGGGCCGCGGAATGACGGTTCAGCGGCGGCCGCCCAGCAGATCGTGCGTCCCGCTGACGCTGACCGTGCCCGAGCACTCGAACCCGCCGAAAATTCCGCAGGAGCCGGTAGCCGTCACGCGCAAATCCTTGCTCCGGTACATGTCGACTGAAATGCCCACGCGCGAAAAGTCATTTGCGCTGTTCGGCAGGATCAGGTCGATGTGCTCGGCCGCCCAGCGCGGCAGGGGCAGACTGGTCTTCCAGAACAGCTCATTGCCGGCGTGGTGCCCGAAGTTCGGCCCGACCGTGAGCGCACCGTCGGCGCCCTCGAACACGAAGCCGGTCTCGTCGATGTGAACGTTCACCCGGTCACCGGCCACGGCGAAGTGCAGCGAGGTGATGTCCAGCGGTTGCGGGTCCTTGCCGAATTGTGCGCTATAGTCGTCGCTCCACTGCCCGCGACCGCGTCCAAGCCCGAAGCCGTGCCGGCCCGGGAGGTCGCGCGTCGAGAGCGGCCTCTCGGATAGCTGCGGGCGCCAGATCTCGCGAAAACCCTTGCCGATCGTCGCTGCCATCGACAGGTCGAGGGCCCAATGCGCCGGTTTCTCGGGGCTGCTTCCTTCGGCGAACGCGTCGAAGCCGTCCGCCGTCTTGGCAATGCGCAGCGTGGTGATCAGGCTTTCCCAGTCCTTCGCCAGGAAGGTGATGCCGTCGAGCGTATTGGTGGCTGCCGCGACACCGTACTTCCTGAGCTGCTCGCGGATGTAGGGCTTTTCGTCATGGAGGCGCACATCGGGGTTGGGCCCCGCGAAGTATTTGGTCAGGTCGATCTGCGGCCGAAACATGGTCAGCCGCGTCGCGATCTTGCGGTAGGTGTCGGATATCATGACGGGGTTGGTCATGGTGCACCTCCGGCGTCAAGCCTGATCCCCGGCCAGTCTCGCCCAAAATGCTCCGCATCTCAATGGCAAAGCCTCGGCACCAGCCATTCGATATTCAAATCGGTTCAAGTCTCTCCCTCGTCAATCCGGGGCGCGCCCGCTTGGCGCGAGCCTCTCTTCTCGTCATTCCGGGGCGCGAAGCGAAGCGGCGCGAGCCCGGAATCCATCCCACCGCGATCATTGCGGCCCAATGGATTCCGGGTTCGCGCTCACGCGCGCCCCGGAATGACGAGGGAGAGACCCGTTGCCCGTCGGCTTGCGGCACAGTGGCACGACGGGCAAGATTGCGCTTCACACCGACCCCAAATCAGTGGCTTAAGGTCGCCCGTCCCGTTCCGGCAAGAGGGGCGTATCGCGATCGTCACGAACGCGGGATGGGATGTGGTGGACGCGAGAGCGTCGGCGCGCGAAGGGATCGCAGGGCGGGTTGAACCTCGTGAGCGATTCTAAGCGCGCAGGACGAACGACGTTTCGAGCGTACGGCAAAACCGTGTGGTCCTGACACCCGTTGCTGGTGCCAAGTCGGCGGTGACCCTTTGACCCGACCGGGTCGAAGTGTCGCTTGCATCCGCCGACGACGGTGACAAGACGAATTCGTCGCCGGGGAGAGCGCGCCATAAGCCGTAAAGCC
>DASUIA010000051.1:0-29650 GCA_036273255.1 Bradyrhizobium sp. | reverse complement strand
GGCGTGCCTTCCGGCAGATAGACATCGAGACGCGAGCCGAACCGTATCAGCCCGAACCGCTCGCCGGTGCCGATTGACTGCCCTTCACGGACGAACGACACGATCCGGCGCGCCACCAGCCCAGCAATCTGAACCACGCCGATGCGGCCGTTCGGCGTCGAGATCACCAGCGAGTTGCGCTCGTTGTCCTCGCTCGCCTTGTCGAGTTCGGCATTGATGAAAGACCCCGGGCGGTAGGCGATACGGTCGATCCGTCCAGTGACCGGGCTGCGGTTCACATGGCAGTTGAAGACGCTCATGAAGATCGAGATCCGCGGCAGCGGCCGGTCGCCAAGGCCGAGTTCGGCAGGCGGCAGCACCTGCGTCACCATCGAGACGCGTCCATCAGCGGGCGCCACGACGAGTCCCTCGCGGACTGGCGTCACTCGCGCCGGGTCGCGAAAGAACAGCGCGCACCAGATGGTCAGCAGCGCTCCGATCCAGCCCAGCGGCGTCCACATCCAGAACAGGATCAGACTCACCACCGCGAAGCCGCCGATGAACGGGTAGCCTTCGCGGTGGATCGGCGGAATCTGCGCGCGGATGGAACGGCCAATCGACATCAAGGCAATCCTTCGGCCCGAAACAAATCTCTCCGGTTCAGGCATTCATTCGGCTGCGGCCGGCGTCGTCAGTTCGGCAACCGCCGGCGGTGCCAGCCCATCATCGACCGGCGGCGGCATCCGGTTCGGCGCTTCGTGCTCGTCGGCGATCCGCGCCAGCTTCTCCCGGGCCTCTTCCGCCTCGCGCTGCCGATTCCACATACTGGCATAAAGTCCATTGCTTGCCAAAAGCTCGGCGTGCGTCCCGCGCTCGGCAATATGGCCCTGGTCCAGCACGATGATCTCGTCGGCGCCGACAATGGTGGAGAGCCGGTGCGCGATCACCAGCGAGGTACGATTGCGCGCCACCCGTTCCAGCGCGCCCTGAATTTCATGCTCGGTATGGCTGTCGAGCGCGGAGGTCGCCTCGTCGAGCACCAGGATCGGCGGCCCCTTCAACACCGTGCGTGCGATGGCGACCCGCTGCTTTTCGCCACCCGACAGTTTCAGGCCGCGCTCTCCGACCTGGGTCTCGTAACCCTTCGCCGACATCCGGATGAACCCGTCGATCTGGGCGAGCTGCGCCGCCTCTTCCACCTCGGCGTCGGTCGCTTCCCAGCGGCCGTAGCGAATGTTGTAGCGGATGGTGTCATTGAACAGCACGGTATCCTGCGGCACCATGCCGATCGACGCCCGCAGCGATGTCTGGGTGACGTCGCGGATGTCCTGGCCGTCGATCAGGATCCTGCCACCTGACACGTCATAGAGCCGGAACAGCAGCCGCGAGATCGTCGACTTGCCGGCCCCCGACGGACCGACGATCGCCACCGTCTTGCCGGCCGGCACCTCGAAGCTGAGACCCCGCAGGATCGGACGCTCGGGATCGTAGGAGAAGCGCACATTGTCGAACCGCACCTGGCCCGTCGCGACAACCAGCGGCCTCGCGCCGGGACTATCTTTGATTTCCGGGTTGTTCGACAACACGCCGAACATCTTCTCGATGTCGATGATCGCCTGCTTGATCTCGCGATAGACCATGCCCATGAAATTCAACGGCTGGTAAAGCTGGATCATCATGGCATTGACCATGACGAAGTCGCCCACGGTGTTTTTCCCGCTGCGCACGCCGATCGCGCACATCAGCATGGTCGCGGTCAGGCCGGCCGTGAAGATGATCGCCTGCCCGGTATTGAGGACCGCGAGCGAGGTGTAGGTCTTGACGCTGGCGCGCTCGTAAAGCGCCATCGATTGATCGTAACGGCTGGCTTCGCGCTGTTCGGCACCGAAATACTTCACCGTCTCGTAGTTCAGCAGCGAGTCGATCGCCTTGGTATTCGCCTCGGTATCGGACTCGTTCATCTTGCGGCGAATCTCGATCCGCCATTCGGTGGCGATGTAGGTGTAATACATGAACACCACGACGGTGATCATCGTCGCCAGCACATAGCGCCAGTCGAATTTCCACAGCAGCACCGCCATCAGCAGCGACACCTCGACGATGGTCGGGACCAGTTGCAGGATCACCATCCGGACGATCACCTCGATGCCGAGACGGCCGCGCTCCAGCACGCGGGTCAACCCGCCGGTCTTGCGCTCCAGATGGAACCGCAGCGACAACTCGTGCATGTGCACGAAGGTGATCGAGGCAAGCTTGCGCACGGCATGCATCGCCACCCGGGCAAAAATGCCGTCGCGCCATTGGGTCAACACCGCCATCAGGATCCGCAACGCGCCGTAGCTCGCCGTCATGATCAGCGGCGATGCGATCAGCCACATCGTCCAGTTCGACGGCTGCACCGGGGCGGTATCGGCGCCGGTCAGGGCGTCGATCGCCCATTTGAAGGTGAACGGCACCGCCAGCGTCGCGACCTTGGCGATCAGCAGCAGCACCACCGACCAGACCACGCGCATCTTGAGATCGACGCGGTCGCCGGGCCAGATATACGGCCACAGATGCACCAGCGTCCCGATCAGGGTCGCCTGTTCGATCGACCTGTCGGCAACAGGCACCGCAGCCCGCGAATCATGGTGCCTCATCGGCAAAGGTCCGCGAGCAGAGCCATACGCCGATTCGCAGCCGCCTGCATCTTTCCAATCATCTTCATTCGGTAAACCATATAGGCGGTTTGCTTGGCCTGCACACCCTCAGGCAATCGGTTGTTTCACAGTTTCAGGCATTTGGGGCGTGTCTTCGTCACGCCCACGACCGGCGAGGCTTGACGCCTTTACGCTGCAGTGCCACATGGCTGTAGATGAGCAAGATCAATACCGTCTGTGTCTATTGCGGCTCCGGGCCCGGCACGGACCCCAAATTTGTCGAAGCAGCGATCCAGTTTGGCAAGGTGCTGGCCGAGAACGGGGTACGCCTCGTCTATGGCGGCGGTTCGCTGGGGTTGATGGGGGCGCTCGCCAAATCCGTGCTGGATCATGGCGGCTCGGCTACCGGGATCATTCCCGAGTTCCTGAAATCGCGTGAACTCGCGCTCACGCGAGTTCAGGAGATGATCGTCACGCCGGACATGCACGAACGCAAGCGCCTGATGTTCGAGCGTTCCGACGCCTTCGTGGCGCTGCCCGGCGGAATCGGGACATTGGAGGAACTGGTCGAGCAACTCACCTGGCAGCAGCTTGGCCGTCACTCCAAGCCGATCCTGCTCGCCAACATCAACGGCTTCTGGGAGCCCCTGCTCGATCTGCTGACCCATATGCGCGCCACCGAATTCATACGCCCAAGTCTGGCCGTTCACATTCTCAAGGCGGAACTGGTCGAGGATATTCTGCCACGGCTGCGCAGCGCGGCGAGCCGTGCGCCCGATGGCACCAAGGAAATGCCCCCCGAAGTGGCGCGGCGGTTGTAGGTCGCGCCGGCACCGCGGCGGCTTGAAATAGAGTCGTCCTGGCCGGGCTTGTCCCGGAATGACGGCGACCCCATCACGCCGGCGCGCCGGATTTCACCAGCTTGTAGATCACCGAATCCATCAGCGCCTGGAACGACGCGTCGATGATATTGGGCGACACCCCGACCGTGGTCCAGCGCTCGCCGGCCTCGTCCTCGCTTTCGATCAGCACCCGCGTCACCGCTTCGGTGCCGCCATTGAGGATACGCACGCGGTAGTCGATCAGCTTGAGACCTTCGATGAAACTCTGGTACTGGCCGAGATCCTTGCGCAGCGCGACGTCGAGCGCATTGACGGGGCCATTGCCTTCGGCCGCCGAGATCAGTTTCTGGCCGGCGACATCGACCTTCACCACCGCCATCGCCACGGTGACGCGCTGGCCGTTGGAGTTGTAGCGCTGTTCGACGTTGACGTCGAACTGCTCGACCCGGAAATATTCCGGCACCCGGCCGAGCGTTCGCCGCGCCAGAAGTTCGAACGAGGCGTTGGCGGATTCATAGGCATAGCCGGCAGCCTCGCGCTCCTTCATTTCCTCGACCAGGCGCGCGAGCTTCGGATCGTTGCGGTCGTAGGCGATGCCGGCCCGATCGAGTTCGGCGATGACGTTGGAACGGCCGGCCTGATCGGAGACCAGCACCTTGCGATGGTTGCCGACCGATTCGGGCAAGACATGTTCGTAGGTATGCGGGTCCTTGAGAACCGCCGACGCATGGATGCCGGTCTTGGTGACGAACGCGCTTTCGCCGACATAGGGGGCGTGGCGGTTCGGCGCCCGGTTGAGCATGTCGTCCAGCGTCCGCGAGGCCTTCATCAGGGTTGCGAGCTGCTGCGGCGAGACGCCGATTTCGAAGGCGTCGGCGAATTCGCGCTTGAGCTGCAGAGTCGGGATCAGGGAACACAGATTGGCATTGCCGCAGCGTTCGCCAAGGCCGTTCAGCGTGCCCTGAATCTGCCGCGCGCCGGCGCGCACCGCGGCCAGCGAGTTGGCGACCGCCTGCTCGGTGTCGTTGTGGGCGTGGATGCCGACGTGATCGCCCGGGATCTGCTTGACGACCTCGCCGACGATGGCCTCGACCTCGTGCGGCATGGTGCCGCCATTGGTATCGCACAGCACCACCCAGCGCGCCCCGGAATCGTAGGCCGCCCTGACGCAGGCGAGCGCGTATTGCGCGTCCTCCTTGTAGCCGTCGAAGAAATGCTCGCAGTCCAGCATCACCTCGCGGCCGGCCGATTTCGCCGCCGCTACGCTGTCGCGAATCGAGGCGAGGTTCTCCTCGTTGGTCGTCTCGAGCGCGACCCGGACCTGATAGGCCGAGGATTTCGCGACAAAGCAGATCGCATCGGCCTTGGCCTCCAGCAGCGCGGCGAGGCCCGGATCGTTCGAGGCCGAGCGGCCGGGGCGCCGGGTCATGCCGAAAGCGGTGAAGCGGGCGTGGGCGAGCTTCGGCTTCTTGGCGAAGAACTCGGTGTCGGTGGGATTGGCGCCGGGATAGCCGCCCTCGACATAGTCGATGCCGAGTTCGTCGAGCATCCCCGCGACGAGCTGCTTGTCATGCAGCGTGAAATCGACTCCGTTGGTCTGCGCGCCGTCGCGCAAGGTGGTATCGAACAGATAGAGGCGTTCGCGGCTCATGTCGGAACTCCGGGCGCCGGGGTCTCGGCCAGCGTCTTCTGCATGGTGGTATTGGCAAGCCATTCACCATTGACGGTGATGCTGTTGCGTTGCAGGGCGACGTATCCGCGTTTGGCAAAGAACGGCTGCGCGTTGTCGCTGGCATCGACCGTGAGGCCTTTCGCACCGCGGCTGCCGGCGAGCTTCTCCAGCGCCTCGCACAGCATCGACGCCACGCCCTGCCCGGCCGCTCCGGGATGAACGTACAGCATGTCGATATGACCGCCGCCCTTCAGCGAGGCAAAGCCGACCGGGGCGTTCTGCAGCGTCGCGACCAGCGTGAGTTCGCTGGCGAGGCGCTTGCCGAACTGCTCTTCGTCATCCGCGGCACCGGCCCACGCCTGCTGCTGCGCCTCGCTGTAGTCGTCGCCGGTCAGCTCCTCGATGGCGGCCACGAAGATCGCCGCCAGCACCGGCGTATCCGCCGCGAGGTACGGCCGCAGAGCCGGTTTTGGCAGCGCCTGTCCCATCACGAAAAGACCTGCTGGTTCATCGCGCGATCTCCCAGGTGGTGCCCTCTTTGGAGTCCTTGATCACGACGCCCATCGCTGCGAGCTCGTCGCGGATGCGATCGGACTCCTTGAAGTCCTTTCGCGTACGGGCAGCGGCGCGAGCCTCAATCAACGAGCGAACTTCAATTTCGCTTGGGCCCTCCCCGACGACTATGCCATAGCTGTAGACCTCACTACTCTTCTCGCCGTTCCATAGGCCGAGGAACCTGAGAGCGACATTTAGCTGGGTAGCTGCAGCCGCGTTCAGTCCGCCTCGCGCTTCGCGGTGCAGGCCATGCAAAGCGGCGATGGCTGCTGCAGAATTCAAATCATCTGACAGAGCCTCGATCAACTCGGTTGGCAACGCTCGATCGCCTTGATCGAAGCCGATCGCGACGTCGATCCAATCCTTGAGCGTCCGTCGAGCATCGACCAGGCGGTTCACGGTCCAATCGACCGGTTGGCGATAATGAGTCATCAGCATCGCGAGACGTAAGACGTATCCATGCCACCGATTACCGCCGAAACTCCCGTTGTTCAGCAAATCCCTGATCGTGACAAAATTGCCGGTCGACTTCGCCATCTTCTCGCCTTCGACCTGCAGGAAGCCATTGTGCATCCAGGTGTTTGCCATCGCGGGCGTGCCGTGCGCGCAGCGCGACTGCGCGATTTCGTTTTCGTGGTGCGGAAAGATCAGGTCGAGGCCGCCGCCATGGATGTCGAAGACATCGCCGAGATAGGCCGCGCTCATCGCCGAGCACTCGATATGCCAGCCTGGCCGGCCGCGACCCCACGGGCTTTCCCAGCCCGGCTCATCGGCGGATGATTGCTTCCACAGCACGAAGTCGGCCGGGTTTTTCTTGTTGGCGTCGACCGCCACCCGCGCCCCGGCCAGTTGCTCGTCGAGCCTGCGGCCCGACAACGCGCCATAGTCGGGCATCGAGGCGGTGTCGAACAGAACTTCGCCGCCCGCTTCATAGGCATGGCCGCGCGCGATCAGTTGCCGGATCAGCGTCACCATGTCGGTTCTGCCATCGGCGCGCGGCAGCACGAAATCGGTGGCGCGGGGTTCGAAGGTCGGCGGCAAGGCGCCGAGCGCCGCCGCGTCGGCATGAAACTGCGCCGCGGTGGCCTCGGTGACCTTGCGGATCGCCTCGTTCAGCGGCAGACCGGGAAAATCCCGCGCGGCGCGCGCGTTGATCTTGTCGTCGACGTCGGTGATGTTGCGGACATAGGTGACGTGCTCCGCGCCGTAGACCTGCCGCAGCAGCCGGAACAGCACGTCGAACACGATGATGGGCCGTGCGTTGCCGATATGGGCGAAATCATAGACTGTCGGCCCGCAGACATACATCCGCACGTTGTCGCGGTCGAGCGGCACAAAGCGGCGCTTCTCCCGGGTCAAGGTATCGTAAAGGCGCAGTTCCATGGATATCCCGTCCCTTACGGCCGGGCGTCCAGTGATCTCATGAGAGAAAAGACGGCCTCAGCCAGCGAATCGCTAGCTCATAATCTCGCGGCAAATGCCACAAAAGGCGAGGAAACCGTTCATGCGCCCTACCATGGTCCAGCCGGGGGACCGGCGTCAAGAGCGGCAAAGGGGCCGATTTCGGCCTCCAAACGCCCCGACACCCATGGTTAATCATTATTAACGCCTTTGGTCTAGCGAATGCGTGGCGTCCTCTCATCCAGCGGTTCAACATGCGATTCCTCCCCGCGCTCCCAGCCTGTGTGTTCGCGCTCGCCGCATCGGCGGCATCGGCCGACAGCCGCATTTTCATCATCGAGAATCAGGCCGATGGTTACGGGATTGATCAATGTCTTGCGAGAGGCGACAAATGCGGCGCAGATGCCGCGCGTTCCTATTGCGAGTCGCGCGATTTCGCCCAGGCCCTGTCCTATCGGCGCGTCGATCCCAATGAAATTACGGGGTCGGTTCCCAGGGCGATTGGCGCAAACTGCAGTCATGCCGGTTGCAGCGAATACGTCGCGATCATCTGCCAGCGCTGACGCGGCCGCGCATACGAATCGTGAGTGCCTGCTGCCACATCGGCGCCGTGGAAACGACGTGACGCTGCCCTGAGAAGCGGCTATGTGGAAGCCGCGTTGGCCGCGCCATGACGACTTCTCGGCCGGCGTGAAATCGCGCTATTGGCTGGATATGCCCGAATCATTTGCCGCCTTCACCCGATCGATCCTGGCCTGCGCCGCGCTGCTGGGCATCATCATGTTCAGCGCCGATGCGCGTGCACAGAACGATCCGGATTCGCCCCCGCCGCAAGGTGCGCCGGTCAATCCGATGTGCGTCCGGCTGGAATCGCAATTGGCGACCATCGATCGCGGCAGCGGCAGCGGCGATCCCGCCAGAGACGACCAGATCCGTCGCTACCAGGATGCCGCTTCCAAGCAGCAGGCGGAACTCGATCGGGTCACGGCGCAGGCGAAACGCATGGGCTGCGACAGTTCCGGTTTCTTCTCGCTGTTCAACGGCCGGTCGGCCCAATGCGGTCCGGTCAACAACCAGATCCAGCAGATGCGGTCCAATCTCGATCAGATCACTTCCAGCCTCGAGCGGCTGCGCAGCGGCGGTCTCGGCGGCTCCGAGCGCGAAAACCAGCGTCGCTCGGTGCTGTCGGCGCTCGCCCAGAACAACTGTGGACCGCAATATTCCAATGCCGCACCTAGCCCGGGCAATTTTCTGCAGAATCTGTTCGGCGGAAACAGCAACAGCAATCCGGCCGCGCCGCAAAGCGCCGATCTCGGCCCGGAGTCCGGGACCTATCGCACGGTGTGCGTGCGATCTTGCGACGGTTACTATTTTCCGATCTCGTTCGCGACCGTGCCGGCGCGTTTCCCCGATGACGAAAAGACCTGCAAGGCGCTCTGTCCGGCGGCGGACGCCACGCTCTACAGCTACCGCAATCCCGGCGAAGACATGAGTTCGGCGGTGTCGATCAATGGTCAGCCCTATGCGTCATCGCCCAATGCATTCCGCTATCGCCAGGAGTTCAATCCGTCCTGTTCATGCAAGGCAGCCGGGCAGACCTGGTCCGACGCCCTGAAAAACATCGACGACAAGGCTGCCGCCCAACAGCAGGGCGACATCATCGTGACCGAGGAAGGCGCGAAAAAAATGTCGCGGCCGAAGGCGGTTTCGGCCAGGAAGGGCACTCCACCGGCGGCCGCCGCAACGCCGGCGCCTGCGGCGAACCCGCCGGATTCAACGGCGGCGACGCCGGACAACAAGACGATCCGCACGGTCGGGCCGACCTTCATCCCGGCGCGCTGATCTAAGGCGTTTTCGAGCGAAGTGGGTACCGGTTCGCGTGAAGGAGACGCGTCCAAACAGAAATCTATCCGTCAAACGCATCGGCCGATCCGCGGCTCGCGCGCGCCACCAGCGAATGATCCGGCTCGGGGAGTGCCGTGGCCATGTCGCGGAACCGGTTGGTGATGGGATAGCGGCGGTCGCGCCCGAAATTCTTCTGCGTGACCTTGACGCCGGGAGCCGCCTGCCGCCGCTTGTACTCGGCTATGTTGAGCAGGCGATCGATTCGCGCCACCATCTCGCGATCGAACCCCGCCGCGACGATCGAGGCGAGCGGCTGTTCGCGCTCGACCAGGCGCTCCAGAATCCCGTCGAGCACTTCGTAGGGCGGCAGCGAATCCTGGTCGGTCTGGTTTTCCCGCAGCTCGGCGGTCGGCGGCCGGCTGATGATGCTCACCGGAATGACTTCGCCGGAGGGACCGAGCGCGCCGTCCGGCTTCCATTCGTTGCGCAGGCTCGACAGCCGGAACACCTCGGTCTTGTAGATATCCTTGATCGGATTGAAGCCGCCGTTCATGTCGCCATAGAGCGTGGCATAACCGACCGACATTTCCGACTTGTTGCCGGTGGTGACCACCATGGCGCCGGTCTTGTTGGAGATTGCCATCAACAGCGTGCCGCGGGTGCGGGCCTGCAGGTTCTCTTCGGTGATGTCGCGCGGCAGTCCCGTGAAGGTATCCGCCAGAATCTCCTCGAAGCCGTTCACGGCCTTGGCGATCGGCAGCACCTCGTAGCCAATGCCGATTGCGGCGGCGAGCCTGGCGGCATCGTCAAGCGAGACCTGCGCGGTAAATCTGAACGGCAGCATGATGCCGCGGACCCGCTCCGCACCCAGCGCATCGACCGCGATCGCCGCGCATATTGCCGAATCGATGCCGCCGGAGATGCCAAGCAGCACGCCGGGAAATCCGTTCTTGCGGACGTAATCGCGCAACCCCAGGACGCAGGCGGCGTAGTCGCCCCGGTCGCCATCGATGCCCGGCGCCACCGGCCCGGCACAGCGCCAGCCATTCTCGTCCTTGCGCCAGTTCAACGTCGTGACGCTTTCGACGAAGGCCGGAAGCTGTGCCGCCACCGACAGGTCGGCATTGAGCGCAAACGAGGCGCCATCGAATACCAGTTCGTCCTGGCCGCCGACTTCATTGAGATAGATCAGCGGCAACCCGCTTTCGGTCACGCGGGCCACGGCGATCGACAGCCGCAAGTCATTCTTGTCGCGTGCGTAAGGCGAGCCGTTCGGCACGATCAGAATCTCGGCGCCGGTTTCCGCAAGGCATTCGACGACGTTTTCGTATTCCGTCGATTCCTCGAGCCAGATGTCCTCGCAGATGGGAACGCCGACACGGACGCCGCGAATGGTCACCGGTCCCGCGGCGGGGCCGCGCGCAAACAGGCGCTTTTCATCGAAGACACCGTAGTTCGGCAGATTGGCCTTGAAACGAATGGCGGCGATACGGCCCTCGTCCAGCAGCGCGCAGGCATTGTAGAGCTTGCCATCCTCCACCCATGGCGTCCCGATCAGGACGGCGGGGCCGCCATCGGCGGTATCCCGCGCCAATTCCTCGACGGCGGCGCGGCATGCCGCCTGAAACGCCGGCTTCAGGACCAGATCTTCCGGGGGATAGCCGGCAATGAAAAGCTCGGAAAGGACAACCAGGTCGGCACCCTCGGCCCGCGCCTGCTGCCGCGCCGCGCGCGCCTTGGCGGCGTTGCCCGCGACGTCACCCACCGTCGGGTTGAGCTGGGCAAGCGTGATCGCAAATCGGGCGGCGGGTTCGTTCATGGCCCGATGGTGCCTTGCGCGGCGGCAAACTGCAATTGCATTGCTTCAGACCGCGCCCATCCGTTCGGCGATGGCGAATATCCAGAACAGGCCCGCCATGCCGAGCGCGACGCCGACCGCTGCGGAGCCCATGTCCTTGACCTGCCCGATCCGGGGATCATGGTCGGTGGTGAGACGGTCGGCGAGCTTCTCGATGGCGGTGTTGAGCAGTTCGACGATCAGGACGAGCACGACGGCCGCGACGAGTTCGATGCGCCGCATGTTGCTCACGCCGATCAGCCACGCCAGCGGCAGCGCCAGCACCAGCGCCACCAGCTCCTCGCGAATGGCCTGCTCGGAACGGATCGCGAAGGCAAGGCCATTGCAGGTATTGATCGTGGCCCGCCAGAACCGCAGCAACTCAAAGCCCTGCCGCGACCGGCATCGGCTTGACCTTGTGGCCGCGATCCTGCTTGAGCAGTTCGGCGATCAGGAAAGCCATGTCGATCGACTGCTCGGCATTGAGGCGCGGATCGCAGACGGTGTGGTAGCGATCGTTCAGATCCTCGTCGGTGATGGCACGCGCGCCGCCGATGCATTCGGTGACGTTCTGCCCGGTCATCTCCAGATGCACGCCGCCGGCATGGGTGCCCTCGGCGGCGTGGATGGTGAAGAACGATTTCACCTCCGACAGGATCCGGTCGAACGGACGGGTCTTGTAACCGCTGGTCGAAGTGACGGTATTGCCATGCATCGGATCGCACGACCAGACCACCAATTTGCCCTCGCGCTGCACCGCGCGGATGAGCTGCGGCAGTTGATCGCCGACCCTGTCGGCGCCGAAGCGATTGATCAGCGTCAGCCGTCCCGGTTCGTTGTCCGGATTGAGCACGTCGATCAGCCGCAGCAATTCGTCCGGCTTGAGGGACGGACCGCATTTCAGTCCGATTGGATTCCTGATGCCGCGGAAATACTCGACATGGCCGTGGTCGAGCTGCCGGGTACGATCGCCGATCCAGATCATGTGGCCCGAGGTCGCGTACCAGTCGCCGGTCGTCGAATCCACCCGCGTCAAGGCCTGCTCATAGCCGAGCAGCAGCGCTTCGTGGCTGGTGTAGAAATCGGTCGCGCGCAATTCGGGATGGCTTTCGAGATCGAGACCGCAGGCACGCATGAAATTCAGCGCGTCGGAGATGCGGTCGGCCAGTTCCTTGTAACGCCGCGACTGCTGGGAATCCTTGATGAAACCGAGCATCCATTGGTGCACGCTGCCGAGATTGGCAAAGCCGCCAGTGGCAAACGCGCGCAGCAGATTGAGCGTGGCTGCCGACTGGCGATACGCCATCAACTGGCGCTGCGGATCGGGCACGCGCGATTGCGTCGTGAACGCGATGTCGTTGACGATGTCGCCGCGGTAGCTCGGCAGTTCGACGCCGTCGATCTTCTCCACCGGCGAGGAGCGTGGCTTGGCGAACTGCCCGGCAATGCGACCGACCTTCACGACCGGCAGCGCGCCGGCATAGGTCAGCACCACCGCCATCTGCAACAGTACCCGGAAGAAATCCCTGATGTTGTTGGCGCCGTGCTCGGCGAAGCTTTCGGCACAGTCACCACCCTGAAGCAGGAAGGCCTCGCCTGCGGCTACGCGCGCAAGCGCCTTTTTCAGGTTGCGGGCCTCACCTGCAAAAACCAGCGGCGGAAACGTGGCGAGTTGCGCCTCGACGTCGGCCAGTGCCTTGGCGTCGGGATAGTCGGGTACTTGCAGAACCGGCCTGGAACGCCAGCTATCGGGGGCCCACCGCTCGGACATGACGTCAACTCCTGAGCAAAAACCGCTACTTATCGCGGGCAGCGAAGGGCCGGTTTATACACAGGCTGATGTCCGACCGCCATCCATTTCTCCGTCACTCCGGGCTCGCGCGCGCCCCGGAACGACGGGGCTATTCCGCGGCCTGACGCACATGCCGGGCGGTCGGGGTCCGCATGGTCACGAGTTCCTCGGCAGCCGTCGGGTGCAGCGCGAAGGTTGCATCGAAATCGGCCTTGGTGGCCTTCATCTTGACCGCGATGCCGAGCGCCTGCACGATTTCGGCCGCGGCGTCGCCGACGATATGGCAGCCGACGACGCGGTCGGTGGTGCCGTCGACGACCAGTTTCATCAGGATGCGCGTATCGCGGCCCGACATCGTCGACTTGATCGGCCGGAAATCGGTCTTGTAGATATCGACCACGCTGAATTGAGCGCGCGCCTCGGTCTCGGTCAGGCCGACCGTCGCGACCTCAGGCTGGGAAAACACCGCGGTCGGAATGTTCGCGTGGTCGACCCGGACCGGCCGCTTGCCGAAAACCGTATCGGCAAAGGCGTGACCTTCGCGGATCGCCACCGGCGTGAGGTTGAGGCGGTGGGTGACGTCGCCGATCGCGTAGATATTCGGCACCGACGTCCTCGACCAGCCGTCCACCGCGATACCGCCATTCGTCGGATTGATGGCGACGCCGGCTTTGTCGAGACCCATATTGGCGACGTTCGGATGTCGTCCGATCGCGAACATCACGAGGTCGGAAGCGATGCTCGACCCATTCGACAGATGTGTCGCGAATTCGCGGCGATGCCTGTCGATCCCGTTGACGGTACAGCCGGTCAGGATGGTGATGCCCGACCTTTCCATTTCCGCGCGTACATGGACACGGACGTCCTCGTCGAAACCGCGCAGGATATTGTCGCCGCGATAGATCACGGTGACGTCGGAGCCGAAGCCGGCAAAAATGCAGGCAAACTCCAGCGCGATATAACCACCGCCCTGGATCACGATGCGCTTCGGCAATTCCGGCAGATGGAACGCCTGGTCCGAGGAAATCACGTGCTCGATACCGGGAATTGCCGCGCCGTGGTTCGGTGTGCTCCCGGTCGCGACCAGGATGTGTTTCGCCCGGATCGTTTCACCATTGCCGAGACGAAGCGTGTGGGCATCCTCGAGAACGGCGCGGGCCTTCACGATGCGCGCGCCGGACTTTTCGACATTGGAGGTGTAGATGCCTTCGAGCCGGGCGATCTCCTTGTCCTTGTTGGCGACCAGCGTCGGCCAGTCGAAGGTGACGGAGGGAATCGACCAGCCAAAGCCGGCCGCATCCTCGATCTCCTGATGGACGTGCGATCCGATCACGAACAGCTTTTTCGGCACGCAGCCACGGATCACGCAGGTACCGCCCATCCGATACTCTTCGGCGACCACGACCCGGGCGCCATATCCGGCGGCAATGCGGGCCGCGCGCACCCCGCCGGAACCGCCTCCAATCACGAACAGATCGACGTCGAACTCAGCCATGGTCAGCCTCGATCGCGTTTGGTCGCACCGATCAGATTTGCTTGCCGCGCTTGCGCATCTCGGCGCGGAAATCGGCATTGACCTGTTCGGCAAACCCCTGCGCCCACTGGGTCATGTATCCCATGCTCTGCTGAATCGCCTTCGGCTCGGCCGACAGCAGTTTCTGCCCCAGCGGAGATTTGTAGAAGGTCACCAGATCCTTCAATTCCTGCTCGGTGAACTCGCTCGCGTAGATCTTTGCCATCCCCTCGCCGATTTCCTTCTCGCGACCGGCCAGCTTCTGGGCCACGATCACCGAAACCTCGTTCAGATCCTTTTGATAGTTGAGATTGGTCTGCAGCAACTGGTCCTTGGTCTTTTGCACGATGTTCGGCACGGCGTTGGCATAAATGGCGTTGGCATTCTTCAGCGCGAGGAGTTCCTTCGCCGCCGCGATGGCCGCCGGAGAAGCCGGCTTGCCCGCCGGCTGCTGGGCGCCGGCGGGTCCGGCGACAGCCAGCGCCAGCACCAGGCCCGCGGCCGACAGAATTCTTGAAAGGCTCTTCATTCCGGTTCTCCTCGATTGCGGCACTACCGCCGTTCAACAACTCGAATTCCCTTGGGACCTGCAAGCATCGCCACGCCGACAAGGCCAATGAACAATCCGTGCTCGACCACGCCCGGTATCGCGTTCAGCGACCGCGCCAGGCGTGGCGCATCGGCTATTCGTCCGAGATGGGCATCGACAATCCAGTGGCCGCCATCGGTGACAAAAACGTGGCCATCCCGGCCCTGTCGGACCACCATTTGGCCGGAAACGCCGCATTCCGCAAATGCCTCGGCCAGCGCGCGGCGGGTCGCGGCCAGGCCGAAGGGAATGACCTCGACCGGTAACGGGAAGCGGCCGAGACTTTCGACGGATTTGGATTCATCGGCGATCACGATCATCCGATCCGAGGCCGCGGCCACGATTTTTTCCCGCAGCAAGGCGCCGCCGCCCCCTTTGATGACGTTGAGCGCGGGATCGATTTCGTCGGCGCCATCGACGGTCAGATCGAGCCGGTCGATGTCGTCGAGCGTGGTCAGGCGGATGCCACACCGCTGCGCGTCGACGCGGGTCGCTTCCGAGGTGGGCACGCCAATCACGCCAAGTCCGGCGCGAACGCGCTCGCCGAGCAGTTCGACGAAATGTTTCGCGGTCGATCCGGTACCGAGGCCAAGCCTCATGCCGTCACGCACATGTTCGAGCGCCCCGGCGGCGGCTTGCCGTTTCAATTCATCCATGGTCACGCGAAGGATACCTCTGCAGCCGCCGCCGATCGGGCGAGCGGCGATGTCCGGCGGGAGGCATATCTAGCGTCGTTTTACCGGGAGGAACAGCGCTATACCTCGGCATGACCGTAATTGATGAGTTCAGGGGTACCCCCTTGCATGATTGTGCCGCGACCGATAGCGATTTCGGATGGCCCCTGCCCGCACTGTTGTATTCGATCTCGACGGCACCCTGGTGGATACCGCGCCGGACCTCGTCAACGCACTCAACTTCGTGCTCGAACGCGAGGGCCTGTCCCCGATCCCGCTGCATTGGGGACGCAAAATGATCGGCGCGGGCGCCCGCCGCATGCTCGAACGCGGCCTCGAACGCGAGGGCCGCACCGCCGCCGCGGACGAGGTGACGCGGCTGACCGCCGACTTCATCGATCATTATGCGGCCCATATCGCCGATGCGTCCCGGCCGTTTGAGGGATTGGAAGGCGCCCTCGACGACCTCGGGGCCCGCGGCTATCGCTTTGCGGTTTGCACCAACAAGCTGGAATGGTTGTCGAAGCGGTTGCTCGACCAACTCGGATTGAGCGGGCGGTTTTCGGCGATTTGCGGCGCGGATACCTTCGGGGTCTCGAAACCGGATCCGGCCTTCCTGCGGCAGACCGTTGCGCGCGCCGGCGGGCAATTGTCGTCCGCGATCATGGTCGGCGATGCCGGCCCGGACATCGGCGTGGCACGCCGTGCCGGCATTCCGGTCATCGGCGTTGGATTTGGCTATACCGAAGTTCCGATCGTTGACCTCAAACCCGATCGGCTGGTTGACCATATGCGCGATTTGCCGGCCGCGGTGGAAAGCCTGATGGATCGCCCGACATCCCGCTAAGCTCTCGAGCCTCCGTATAAGATATTGAAATTATTATACAATTCAAATCGCTGGGCTGCCACGTTAACCATTACTTAACCGTAAGGTCCCGCACGGTTGCGCGTCTGTCCTGACGCTCCTATGGTCGGTTCCGGGGATTGTGGCAGTTGCCGCAATTGAGCCCGTTCGGTGCTGAACCAGGACCGGGCTCGGGTTTTTCGTTTGGGCGCGTTTTCCTTACGCGAGCCGCCGCCCGCTTCGCTCCAAAACGCTACAGAGTGACGGATCGATCATGCGTCGTACCATTGCGATTGCCGCAGCGGCACTGAGCCTCGCGGGCTGTTCCTCGTTTTCCCTCGACGCCTTCAAGCCCGGACCGCCCACCGTGCAGGTCCAGCTCGATTCGACGCCGCAGGGTGCCGACGCCCTCACCTCCGTCGGTCCTGGCTGCAAGACGCCCTGCTCGGTCGCGGTGAAGGTTCCGGAAGCCGGATTCTCCGTTACCTACACGATGAACCGGTTCCAGCCGGTTACCATCCCGGTGCAACTCGTCCAAGGCGATCCCGCCACCGTCAATCCGAACCCCGTGGTTGCCGAGTTGCAGCCTGCCGGTCCTCCACCCAAGCCGGTCCGGAAAAGGGTGAAGCCGAGAAAGCCGAAACCACCCAAGGCCGCGCCGGCGCCTGCCGGAGGCTCGCCGTTCCCCAGCCAGGAGCAAGCCCCGGCGGCCGCCGCTCCGCCGCCCGCCGCGGCGCCGGCCCCTCCGCCCGGCCGGTGATCGCTGCACTGCAGTGACGAAGTAATGCAAGGTGCGGCAACGTACCGATTGTATGCACATGGCGTGATGCATAGGTTGGGAGCAGCGGACGTGCCGCTGTGTCTTGATGGCGGCTGTTGCAGTGACACAAGGCCGATTGAAACAAGGCCGACTGAACATGACGGGATCTCTGCCGAGTCCGACCGCCTCGCTGTCTCCCCCGATGACCGACCCGTTTGGCCGGACCATCAGCTATCTGCGGGTATCGGTCACCGACCGCTGCGATCTGCGCTGCTTCTATTGCATGTCGGAAGACATGACGTTCCTCCCCAAGGCCGATTTGCTCACGCTCGAGGAGCTCGATCGGCTCTGCTCGGCATTCATCGCCAAGGGCGTGCGAAAGCTGCGCCTGACGGGCGGCGAGCCGCTGGTCCGCCGCAACGTCATGTCGCTGGTGCGCTCACTGTCGCGCCATCTCGACAGCGGTGCGCTGAACGAACTGACGCTGACGACCAACGGCTCGCAGCTCGCACGTTTCGCAACCGAACTGCGGGACTGCGGGGTCCGCCGGGTCAACGTCTCGCTGGACACGCTCGATTCGGCGAAATTCCGTACCATCACCCGTTGGGGTGATCTCGACAAGGTTCTGGCCGGCATCGAGGCCGCGCGCGCCGCGGGCCTTGCCGTCAAGATCAATGCCGTCGCCCTCAAGAACATGAACGAGGACGAGATTCCCGCGCTGATGCAATGGGCGCACGGCAAGGACATGGCCTTGACGCTGATCGAAGTCATGCCGATGGGCGATATCGGCGAAGCACGGATCGATCAGTATTTGCCGTTGTCGATGCTTCGCGCACGCCTCGCCCAGCACTTTACCCTGACCGATCTCGCCGAGGACACCGGCGGTCCCGCGCGCTACGTTCGTGTCAGCGAAACCGGCGGCAAGCTCGGCTTCATCACCCCGATGACCCACAATTTCTGCGAGTCCTGCAACCGGGTCCGCATCACCTGCACCGGCACGCTGCATACCTGCCTCGGCCACGAGGATGCGTCCGACCTGCGCAACCCGCTGCGCGCCTCCTCCGACGATCAACTGCTGAGCGCAACGATCGACCGCGCCATCGGCCTCAAGCCCAAGGGCCACGACTTCATCATCGATCGCAGGCACAACCGGCCGAGCGTCAGCCGCCACATGAGCGTGACCGGCGGCTGAGGCCTACGCCGTCGCCCGCGGCGATCTGTCGGACCGATCTCCCTGCAATATCAACAAACTTCCGATTGACGGGCGCGCAAGGCGCTGGAATGGTGCGGCGGCTTCATGCTAGCCCGGCTGGACAAGCCGTTGCGCCCGTCAGCAGCGCAGCCAAGACGGCAGAAGACTAATTGGGAGAACAATCGTTGCAATCGCTCCTGAAAATGAGCCGTGGAATCGATGCGTTCACGAGGTGGACGGGCAAACGTCTCGCCTGGCTCATTCTGGTCGCGGTGGTGGTGTCCGCCACCAACGCGATCGTGCGCAAGGTTCTGGACACCTCGTCGAATTCCTGGCTCGAGCTGCAATGGGTGCTGTTCAGCATCGTCTTCCTGCTGTGTTCGCCGTGGACGCTGCTCGACAACGAACATATCCGGATCGATATCGTCAACAACCTGCTGCCGAAGCCGGTGCGAAATGTCATCGACATCATTGGCCATGTGTTCTTTCTGCTGCCGCTGACCGTCGTCATGATCGTCACCGGGATCCCGTTCTTCCTGCGCTCGTTCGAAATCAACGAACAATCCGGCAATGCCGGCGGGCTGCCGCAATGGCCAGCGAAGTCGCTGATCATGATCGGTTTCGCATTCCTGCTGGTGCAGGGCGTATCGGAGCTGATCAAGCGCATTGCCGTGATGCGCGGGCTGATACCGGATCCGCACGCGTCCCAGGTACATGCCATCGAAGCCGAGGTTGAACACCTCGTCGAGGCGATCGAGAAGAACTGATCGCCAGACGCGGTCGCGGGGGACTCTGGATGGAAGCGTTTCTCATTGCCAACATGGCGCCGATCATGTTCGCGTCACTGGTGGTCGTGTTGCTGCTGGGTTATCCGGCAGCATTTTCGCTTGGCGCGGTGGGACTGATCTTTGCCTTGATCGGCATCCAGCTCGGCGAATTCCGACCCGACTTTCTGCAGGCGCTGCCCGAGCGAATCTATGGCGTGATGAGCAATGACACGCTGCTCGCGATTCCCTTCTTTACCTTCATGGGGTTGGTGCTCGAACGGTCGGGCATGGCGGAGGATCTGCTCGACACCGTCGGGCAGTTGTTCGGCACCGTACGCGGCGGGCTTGCCTATGCCGTGGTGTTTGTCGGCGCGTTGCTCGCGGCCACCACCGGCGTGGTCGCGGCCTCCGTGATCTCGATGGGCCTGATCTCGCTGCCGATCATGCTGCGCTACGGATATGACCGCCGCATGGCCACCGGCATCATCGCCGCTTCCGGCACGCTGGCGCAGATCATTCCGCCGTCGCTGGTGCTGATCGTGATGGCCGACCAGCTCGGCAAGTCGGTCGGCGACATGTACGAGGGCGCGTTCATTCCCGGGTTGGTGCTGGCGGGCCTCTATGCAGTATATGCGTTCCTGGTCACACTGATTTTCCCCAAGGCAGCGCCTGGTCTGCCACCGGAGGCAATCGGCTTTCGCGAGAAAGACGGCAGCCGTGGTCTGACTTCGCTGGGTCTGCTGTTCGTCGCCAGTTGCGTCTTCGGCTGGTTCATGATGCGGCACTCCGAATCGCGCGGCGCGGACTTCGTCGTGCTCAGCATGTTCTTTGGCATCCTGTTCGCATTCTTCGTCGCGGTGGTGAACTGGATCATCAGCAAGCTCACCGGATTCCGGTTTCTGTCAACGATGGCGCAGCAGACCACTTTCGTGATGGTGCCGCCGCTGTTTCTGATCTTCCTGGTGCTGGGCACGATCTTCATCGGCCTCGCGACGCCGACCGAGGGTGGCGCGATGGGCGCCTCCGGCGCGATTATCCTTGGCGCTGCGAAGCGCCGGCTAAGCTGGGATCTTATGCGTCAGGCCGTCCAATCGACCGCGAAACTCTCCGCATTCGTGATTTTCATTCTGGTCGGCGCCCGGGTTTTCTCGCTGACCTTCTACGGCGTCAACGGTCACGTCTGGGTCGAAAACCTGCTGACCTCGCTGCCCGGCGGCCAGGTCGGCTTTCTCGTTTTCGTCAACGCGTTCGTCTTCGTGCTCGCCTTCTTCCTCGATTTCTTCGAAATGGCATTCATCGTCATTCCTCTGCTTGGGCCCGCCGCCGAACATCTCGGCATCGACCTGATCTGGTTCGGCGTGATTCTCGGCGTCAACATTCAGACGTCCTTCCTGCACCCGCCCTTCGGCTTCGCGCTGTTCTATTTGCGTTCGGTGGCGCCGAAGGATTTCTATGTCGACCGAGTTTCCGGCAAGCGGATGGAGCCGGTGACTACGGGCCAGATCTATTGGGGCGCCGTGCCGTTCGTCGCGATCCAGGTCATCATGGTATTGCTGGTCATCCTGTTCCCATCGATGGTGATGCATTACAAAGGGGCGCTATCGACGATCGATCCCAATACGATCAAGATCGAGGTTCCGCAGATCGATCTGCCGCCGCTGGACTTCGGACCGCCGGCAAAACAATAGCCGGCAGGCCGTTGCCAGGCTGCCGAGCGACGGCCAACGCTCGTCGGGGCGCCGCAGGATGTCGATGATATCCCTGCCCGCCGCACCGCAAACCCACGCAAAAGCCCCGGAGTTTTTTGCTCCGGGGCTGCGTCTTGACTGTCCAGGGCAATCAGGTTTGGGCGTGGCGCGCCATGAAGTTGTCATATCCGACCTCGGCGACCTGGAACCACTGGTAACCGTTGCTGGTAAACGCGTTCAGCGATTCCAGGACCTTCTTGAAATCGGCGTTGGAGGCCGCGACCTCGCTGTGCAGTTCTCTCGCCGCCTTGAGCGAGGCTTCCATGATCGGCGGCGAGAAGGCATGCAGCTTGGTACCGTTGGCCAGCAGCCGGCGCAGCGCCGCTGGATTGGCCTGGTCGTACTTGGCCATCATCCAGTTGTTGGCATAGTGCCCGGCCTGTTCGAGAGCGCTTTGATAATACTTCGGCAGCGCATTCCATTTATCGAGGTTGACGAAGGACAGCAGCATCGGGCCGCCTTCCCACCAACCGGGATAGTAGTAGTGCGGGGCAACCTTGTAGAATCCAAGTTTCTCGTCATCGTAGGGCCCGACCCACTCCGCGGCATCGATTGTGCCCTTCTCGAGCGCGGGATAGATATCGCCGCCGGCAATCTGCTGCGGCACCGCCCCGAGCTTTTGCAGCACACGCCCGGCAAAGCCGCCGATGCGGAATTTGAGTCCCTTGATGTCGTCAACCGTATTGATCTCCTTGCGGAACCAGCCGCCCATCTGACAACCGGTATTGCCCGCGAGCAGCGAAATGACATTGTACTTTTTGTAGAAATCGTTGAGCACCTCCTTGCCGCCGCCCAGCATGTACCAGGCCTGGTTGAGGCGCATGTTGGGTCCGAACGGCACGGATGCGCCGAAGGTGAAAGTGGGATCCTTGCCGAAATAATAATACGAGGCGGTGTGGCCGATTTCGACGGTCCCGTTCTGGACGGCGTCCAGAACCTGCAATCCCGGAACGATCTCGCCACCGGCGAAGGTCTGAATTTGAAACTTGTTGTCGGTGGCTTCGGCAACGGCCTTGGCCATTACCTCCGCGCCGCCATACAGGGTGTCGAGCGATTTCGGCCAGCTTGTCGGCATGCGCCATTTGATTTCCGGCATCGATTGCGCGATCGCCGGTGCAGCGAGGGTGGCCGCGCCGGCTGCGCCTAGTCCGGTGACCTTGATAAAATCTCGACGTTTCATGATCGTCTCCTCCCGATTGTGCCAGCCCTCGTGGTGAGGCTTGGCGCCAGCATGGAACATCCGGTTCCGGATTTCCATGGCCAACTGTAGCTCTCGCAACGCAAAAACCCGGCCTGCCGAGGCCGGGCCACCCGCATCTACGACTTAGGACTTAGAACCCTCCACCAGAGTCGGTCAGCCGCGCGTGCGTGAGCGAATCATGAAGCTGTCGAAGGTGTATTCCGCGACCTGCCACCAGAGATACTGGTCGGAACGATACGTCTGCATCGCATCGATCGACTTCTTGAAATCGGGGTTCTTGGCGGAGATCTCGCCCCACAATTCGTTGGTCGCTTTCAGGCAGGCTTCCAGCACTTCGTTGGTGAAGGGCCGAAGCTGGGTGCCGCCCGCGACCAGACGTTTCAATGCCGAGGGGTTCTCCATGTCGTAGCGCGCGGCCATCCAGGAGTTTGCATTCGCGCACGCGTTGGCGACGATGGACTGGTAGCTCTTCGGCAGCGAATTCCACTTCTCGAGATTGCAGAAGGCATGGACGGCGGGACCACCCTCCCAGAAGCCGGGATAGTAGTAGTACTTCGCGACCTTCTGGAAGCCGAGTTTCTCATCGTCATATGGCCCGACCCATTCGGCCGCATCGATCGTGCCCTTCTCGAGCGACGGATAGATGTCGCCGCCGGCGAGTTGCTGTGGAACGACCCCGACCTTTTGCAGCACCTGCCCGGCAATGCCGCCGATGCGAAACTTCAGTCCCGAAAGATCGGCAACCGTCTTGATCTCCTTGCGGAACCAGCCGCCCATCTGGGTGCCGGTGTTGCCGCAGGGAAATCCGATCACATCGTACTTCTTGAAGAACTCGTTGCCGAGTTCCATGCCGCCGCCCTGATACCACCAGGAGTTCTGCATGCGCGCATTGAGCCCGAATGGCACCGACGCATAGATGGCGAAGGTCGGATCCTTGCCCACATAATAATAGGAAACGGTATGGCACATCTCGACGGTGTTCTTGGACGTCGCGTCGAGCGCCTGCAGCCCCGGAACGATTTCGCCAGCCTGGAAAACCTGGATCTGAAACTTGTTGTCCGTCATCTCGGCAACCTGCTTCGCAAAATACTCCGCACCGCCGTAAATGGTGTCCAGCGACTTCGGGAAGCTCGACGTCATGCGCCATTTGATCTCGGGCGAGGATTGCGCGATCGCGGGCGAGGTGATCGCGGTGGCCGCGGCACCGGCGGCCGACACTTTCAAGAAATCACGACGCTTCATTCAGTCATCTCCTCAAATGGCCGTTTCATCGATTTGCTGGAATCTGTATCTCGGCGAAGTGAATCCCCTTGCTTCGACCGAAGGCGCTGGCCCGCGCTTTAACACGGAAGCACGACGGCGAAAACGCAACAAAGGCATGACAGCCCTGATTAAACGAAAGTCGCATATCCGTGATTTGTTGCTGACTGCGGCTCAGGCCGCGGCGATCACGCTCTGCAGTTGATCGCGGACCTTGGCGCCGATCGCCCGGTAGATCGCCGCGTGCGGCCCGTCGGGTTCGCTTTCCACCACGGGGTTTCCGGAATCCGAGGTCGTGCGAATCGAGATGTGCAGCGGGATTTCTCCGAGGAACGGGACGCCGAGCCGCTCGGCTTCGTGCCGCGCACCGCCATGGCCGAAGATGTCCGATCGTATGCCGCAATGCGGACACTGGAAATAACTCATATTTTCGACAATGCCGAGAACCGGCACGTTGACCTTTCTGAACATCGCGAGCCCGCGCCGCGCATCGATCAGCGAAAGATCCTGCGGCGTCGAAATGATCACTGCACCCTTGAGCGGCACATTCTGCGCCAGCGTGAGTTGCGCGTCGCCGGTGCCCGGCGGCATGTCGACCACGAGCACGTCAAGCGTACCCCAGACGACCTCGCGCAGCATCTGGGTAATCGCCGACATCACCATCGGCCCGCGCCAGATCATCGCGGTGTCCTCCTCGACGAGAAAGCCGATCGACATGATCGCGAGGCCGAACCGCACGATCGGAATCATTTTCTTGTCGTCAGTCAATTGCGGCTTTTCGCGAATGCCGGTCAGCCGCGGCACCGACGGTCCGTAAATATCGGCATCGAGCAGCCCGACGCGCAGTCCGAGATCGCGCAGGCCGAGCGCGAGGTTGAGCGCGGTCGTCGATTTGCCGACGCCGCCCTTGCCCGAAGCCACCGCGATGATGGCGGAAATGCCAGGGATTTCGGCCTGTCTCGACATCGGCGAGGCCGCACCCGCCGGTTGCGGCGCCCGGTGCGACGCGGCCGGCGGCACGCCCGGCGCGTGCCGATGCCGCGGCGCCGGCACCGGGGAACCCGGCTTGCGCTCGGCGGTCAGCGCCACCAGCACATTGGTGACCCCGGGAACCGCGCGCACGGCCGCTTCGGCCGCCGCCCGCACACTCTCCCATGCGCGCGCTTCCGAGGCATCGATGTGGATCGAGAAGAACACCTTGGCGTCGTTGACGGATAGGTCCGACACCACGCCCGCATTGGTCAAGGCGACGCCGCGCGGCGTCATCACCCCGACGAGACTGTCAAGAACCTGCTGCTGGGTGACGCTCAATCCACCTCTCCTGCTGCTTACATCCGGAGGCGACACTTAGAGCGATCCGGCAAGAAAGAATACTGCTCCGGCGCCGCATCAGGCCCCCGCAACAGGACGGTCTCGAGGCCGTTAAGCCCGCTCCGTGGCGGTTTCATAGTTGAGTTCGATCATCACGCCATTGGGGTCGGTGACGAAAATCTGCCAGACATCGACACCCGGCACCTCGCGGACGTCGAACGGCAGGCCTTTGGACGTGAGCCGCTCCTTCATGCCGGCGAAACCGCGGCTGGCGAATGCAACGTGATGGACAACGCCGGAATCGGGCTTCTGTTGCTCGCTGGTCTGCGAAATATCGACGAGATGGACGACCGGTTTGCCCTCGCTGTACATCCAGGCTCCAGGAAACGAGAAATTCGGTCGATCGCCCTTTTTGAGTTCGAGTACCTCCTCGTAGAATCGGACGGTTTCGCCAAGTTTCCGGGTCCGGATATTGAAATGATCCAGCACACCCACACTCATGTCGTACTCCCGTTGTTCTGTCCTGATTGTCTTGCGGGCCTTCTAGCACTAAAGCCTGTTGAGGCGTTGCCCTTCATGGTGCAGGGTCTATTGTATCAGGTTCCACATCTGCGGCGAGGACCTGTTTCGAGCGGTCCATCGCCCGTTCGCAGCGTAGAGTCCGGCAGACCCCCACCGCCGGCAAAACCCCAAGGTTGTAAAACATGGCTAAAGTCGCTTTTCTCGGTCTCGGCGTCATGGGTTTCCCGATGGCGGGACATCTGGTGAAAAAAGGTGGCCACGAGGTGACGGTGTTCAACCGGACCTCCTCCAGGGCGAAACAATGGGCTGACAAATTTGGCGGCCGCACCGCGCCGACGCCGAAAGCCGCCGCCGAGGGACAGGATTTTGTCATGGCCTGCGTCGGCAACGACCATGATCTGCGCGCGGTCACCCTTGGCGCCGATGGAGCGTTCGCCGGCATCCGGAGGGGAGCGACCTTCGTCGATCACACCACGGCATCGGCGGAAGTCGCCCGCGAACTCGACGCCGAGGCGACCAAACGCGGCTTCAAATTTGTCGATGCGCCAGTGTCCGGCGGACAGGCCGGCGCGGAAAACGGCGTCCTGACGGTCATGTGCGGCGGCAGCGAAGACGCCTATGCCGGCGCCGAGCCGGTCATTGCCGCCTATGCGCGGATGTGCAAGCGGCTTGGGCCGGCGGGCGCCGGGCAACTGACCAAGATGGTCAACCAGATCTGCATTGCCGGACTGGTCGAGGGCCTCTCCGAAGGCATCCATTTCGCCAAGAAGGCCGGCCTCGACGTCCAGGCGGTGATCGACACCATCTCCAAGGGCGCTGCCCAGTCCTGGCAGATGGAGAACCGCTACAAGACCATGAACGAGGGCAAATTCGACTTTGGCTTTGCGGTGGAATGGATGCGCAAGGACCTCTCGATCTGCCTCGCCGAGGCGCGGCGCAACGGAGCGAGCCTTCCGGTGACCGCCCTGGTCGATGCGTTCTATTCCGAGGTCGAGAAAATGGGCGGCAAACGCTGGGATACTTCGAGCCTGCTCGCGCGGCTGGAACGCTGATTTCCGGAGCCCGCGGGAGACCGTTCGTTAACCTCCCGTTAACGCGATTCTCGCGCTCTTTAAGGCAGCTCTTAATGATTTGGCGCCAGAAATAGACAATGCAAAAGCCCGGGCGATCGCGGGCAGGATTTGTGTTGTTTGATGAGTAGACCCGCTGAAAGGCCGGAAATCGTTCAGCTTCCGGCCGAGACGCCCGTTGCCGCACCGGCGAGCAATCGCCGTGCCGCCGCTCAGCGCGTGCGCGAGGCCCGCGACCGGTTAACGTCGACCAGCGGAACCCGCCCCGCTTTCGATCGCGAGCTGCTTCGGCAATATGCCCAGACGCGCATTTCGGCGTCCTACGTCGTCATGCTGCTCGTGGTAGCAACCGGCCTGCTGTTCGGCTTCTGGATGCAGCCGGTATCGTCCGCGGCATGGACCTGCGGCATGCTCTGCATTCATGCCGCCATCATCCATGGCTGCGCCAGGTTTCTGGCAGAGCCGCCCTCGCTCACCGCCACCCGCAGATGGCGCACACGATTTGTCCTGCTCGACCTGCTTTACGGTCTGTGCTGGACCGCGATCCTGATCCATCCGGCCGGTCTCGATGTCGTCTCGAATACGCTGATGATGTTCCTGATGCTGCTGGTGATCGCGGTATCGAGCATGCTTGCGGCAAACCTGCCGATTGCGGCGCTGGCAGCCACCGCGCCGGTCACCGCGGCGATCGCCGTCGATTTCGTGTTCAGCGGCACCTTCGACAATTACGTGCTCGCGCTGCTGGCGCTGGCCGCCGAAGGGTATTTCGCGTTGCTTGCCCATCGCCTGCATTCGACCACGCTGGCGACGCTCGAGGCGCGTGCAGAAAAGGATGCGCTGATCGGCGAACTGGAACAGGCCAAGGCGATCTCCGACGAAGCGCGCCATCGCGCGGAGTCCGCCAATGTGGCGAAGTCGCGCTTTCTGGCACAAATGAGCCACGAGCTGCGAACGCCGCTCAATGCAATCCTCGGGTTCTCCGAGGTGATGAAGAGCGAAATCTTCGGCGCCCATGCGGTGCCGGTCTACAAGGAATATTCGGCCGACATTCACAACTCCGGCGTGCACCTGCTCAATCTGATCAACGAGATCCTCGACCTGTCGCGGATCGAGGCCGGCAGGTATGAACTCAACGAAGAGGCGGTGTCGCTCGTGCATGTCGTGGCCGATTGCCATCACTTGCTGAAGCTGCGCGCGTCCAGCCGCGACATCACCATCCACGAGGTGTTCGAGCAGGGCATGCCGCGGATCTGGGGCGACGAGCGCGCGACACGCCAGATCGTGCTCAACCTGTTGTCGAACTCCATCAAGTTCACGCCGCAGGGCGGGGAAATCTGGCTGAAAGTGGGATGGACCGCCTCCGGCGGCCAATATCTCAGCGTCAAGGACACCGGCTCCGGCATCGCCGAGGACGAGATCCCGATCGTGCTTGCCTCGTTCGGCCAGGGTTCAAATTCGATCAAGTCCGCCGAGCAGGGAGCAGGCCTCGGACTGCCGATTGCGAAGAGCCTGATCGACATGCACGGCGGCACCTTCACATTGAAATCGAAGCTCCGGATCGGCACCGAGGTCATCGTCACCTTCCCGCCCGAACGCGTGATGTCGGCGCTCGCACCCATGGCCGAGGAGGCTCCGCCGCTGCAGCCGGAATACATGGTCTCCACAATAGCCGACGAAAGGCGTCGGGCCCGCAACAAGCCAATCATGAGCGCCGGTACCGGGCTGTAATCCCGGCACTTGCGCAAACCGCCGAATACGCTTCACTATTCCGCAATGAGCACAGAAACGCCGTGTATCGCAGTCTGCATGATCGACCCCAAAACCCGCCTCTGCTTCGGCTGCGGGCGCACGCTTCCGGAAATCGCGCGCTGGCACCGCATGGACATTGCCGAGCGGCAGGCGGTGATGGCGCTGTTGCCGGCCCGCATGGCCGATGCCGGATTGATTCAGCTCGAAAACGCGAGGGCTTTGAAGTCCGGCTGATTGGCCGATCTCACGTTGCGGGAGGCCCGCGGTGAGCCGCATCCTGCTCGTATTGGCCATGCTGGCGGCGACGGCCGGAGCCGTGGGCGCCTATGGCGACCCCGGCCGGATCGCGCGTGCGGGTGACACCGTTTCGGAAATGCTGCGCAAGCGGGCCGGGCCATTGGCGCGCGCCGTGCAGGTTCCGCGCGGGCAAAGCGGGGAATTCGCACTGGTCGCAAGGATCAATGGCGTCAGGGCGCCGATGGTGATCGATACCGGCGCGACCTCGGTCGTGCTGACCTACGAGACGGCGAAGGCCGCGGGCCTGCCGCTGGAATTGCTGGACTACGATGTCGACGTCGAGACCGCCGGCGGACACACCAAGGCGGCGCGGCTGACGCTCGATCGGCTTGCCGTCGGCAAGCTCGTCGAACGGTCGGTTTCGGCGCTGGTGGTACCGCGCGGACAGATGAAGACCAACCTGCTCGGCATGAGCTTTCTGGATCGACTGGAAAGCTGGGAAGTGCATCCCGACCGGCTGATGCTGCACGGCTATCCCTGAATTTCCGGTCAGGCCGCGAGCGGCGGCGGCTTCTGGCGTTCGACCAGCGCCATCGCCCCGCGCAGCACGTCGACGCCGGCACCCGGCTTGACGCCATTCTCGGCAAGGCAGCGGCGAAACGCCCGCGCCCCCGGAACCGCGTGAAACGCGCCGACGAAGTGACGCGTGATCGAATGCAGGCGGACGCCGCGGGCGAGTTCGCGTTCGATGTAGGGCAGCATCGCCTCCAACACGTCCTGCATGGTCGCATGCGGCGGCGGCTCGCCGAACAATTCGCGATCGACCACAAGCAATCGCCATGGTTCCTGGTAGGCGGCGCGTCCCAGCATCACGCCGTCGACGCGGTCGAGATGGCACTTCGCCTCCTCCAGATTCGCGATGCCGCCATTGATGACAACAGGCGTTTCCGGCATCGCGGCCTTCAGCCGATAGACCCGGTCGTAGTCGAGCGGCGGAATGTCGCGATTTTCCTTCGGCGACAGGCCATTGAGCCAGGCCTTGCGGGCATGGACGATCACGGCATCCGCGCCGGCGGCGACCACGCCGCGCGCGAGCGCGTCCAGCGCCGTTTCCGAATCCTGATCGTCGATGCCGATCCGGCACTTTACCGTGACGGACACGCGCACCGCCCGCTTCATGGCGCCGACACCCTCGGCAACCAGCGCCGGCTCCGCCATCAGGCAGGCGCCGAACCGGCCATCCTTCACCCGATCGGACGGGCAGCCGACATTGAGATTGATTTCGTCATAGCCGAAATCCTCGCCGATCCTGGCCGCGACCGCGAGATCGCGCGGATCCGAGCCACCGAGCTGCAGCGCCACCGGATGTTCCGCGGCATCGAAACCGAGCAGACGCCGCCGATCGCCGTGAAGCACGGCTCCCGTCGTCAGCATCTCCGTGTAAAGCCGCGCCCGCCGGGTCAGCAGGCGATGGAACACCCGGCAATGCCGGTCGGTCCAGTCCATCATGGGGGCGATGGAAAAACGGCGCTCTAACATGTTGATTTTGCCAGTTTTTGTCACAAGATTCCGTGCAAGCCGTTTTTGGTCGGCGGAGGCCCGCCGTACGCTCAACTAAAATATCAAAAACAACCCCATGCACAGTAGCCAA
>DASUIA010000050.1:0-19008 GCA_036273255.1 Bradyrhizobium sp. | reverse complement strand
ATCCATCCGGAACTGTTCACCGAGAGCGGCTCGGCGGCCCCCGGCTTTGCGGCCTTCGTGTCCTCGGTGATCGAGTCCGGGGTCGATCCGGCGTCGATGGGCGCCATCCGGGCCCGGCTCAAGGAACTCGGGCTCGAGCCCTATGACTGCCTGTCGCCCGCGCTGATGGATGCCATCGCCACCCATGTGGCCAAATCCAAGGCCAAGGCCGCCTGATCAAGGCTGCCTGAAAGGCGGCCCAGCGCTTACGTCGCCTCTCGCTGGTGGTCATCGCCACCGGCGGAGCCGGTGCTGACGCCGGGAATCTAATGCCGTGCCAGGGAACATGAAGCGGGGCGTCACCTGAGCCGGTCCGTGTTCCCGGCGGCAGGTTTTGGGCTGGCCAGAATCCAGCCGAGTCGGATAAAGCGAGATCATCGAGTTCGCGGGCAATGGCGATCGCCTGACGCCGTGCGAATCGCATCTGACTGCGGGATCGCCTCCGCGAAGTGAAGGCGCATGGCAATGACGGCGGTCGCACTGACGCTATCGCAGGCCTTCGATATCGCCCTGAAATTCTATGGCGCGGGAAAACTCGCGGAAGCCGAACAGGTCTGCCTCAGAATGTTGTCCGCGGATGCCGATTCCGCTGCCACGCTGAACCTGCTGGCCGTCATCCACGCGTCGCTCGGCAAGACCGACGCGGCGCTTTCCGGCTATGATCGCGCGCTCTCGCTACAGCCGGACTTCATCCAGGCGCTGAACAATCGCGGCGCGGTGCTGAAGGCGATGAAGCGGTACGACGAGGCCCTGGAAAGCTATGACCGTGCGCTCGCCCTTCGACCGGACCAGGCCGAAGTCCTCAACAATCGTGCAGGCGTGCTGCAGAGCCTTGGCCAGCACCGCGAGGCGCTGGCCGGCTATGACCGTGTGCTTGCCCTGCGGCCGCACCACCCGGAGGCGCTCAACAATCGCGGCGTAACCCTGCAGGCGTTGCGGCAGCCCGCCGAATCGCTTTCGAGTTACGACGCCGCGCTCCGCGTCAAACCCGACTTTGTCGAAGCGCTGGTCAATCGCGGCATCGCCCACCATGGACTGGGGCAATTCCACGAGGCGCTCGCCGACCACGATCGCGCCATCTCTCTCCGGCCCGGCAACGCCGATGCGCTCTGCAACCGCGGCAACACGCTGGACAGGCTGGGACGCCACCAGGAAGCGTTGGCCAGCTACCATGACGCGCTCGATCTGCAGCCGGATCACGTCGAAGCGCTTTGCAACCGCGGCATTGTGCTGCACAGGCTCCGGCGGTTCGATGACGCGCTGGCGAGCTATGAAGACGCGCTGGGCTTGCGCCCGGACTATCCGGAGGCGCTCGTCGGTCGCGGCGCCACGCTGCACGACCAGGGGAAATTCGATGATGCGCTGATGTGCCATGACCGCGCCATCGCCCTCGATCCATGTTGCGCCCAGGCTCTGGTCAATCGCGGCGCCACGCTCCACGAATCGGGGCGATCCGTCGAGGCGCTGGAAAGTTTCGAGCGTGCGCTCGGCCTCGAGCCGGACAATGTCGAGGCGCTCACCAATCGCGGTGTCGCGTTGTGTGACCTCGCGCGATACGACGAGGCGCTCAGGGATCACGAGCATGCGGTCGCCGTGCGCCCGCGCGATGCCGCCGTGCTCAACAACCGCGGCATAACCCTGCACAAGCTCCGGCGGTTCGAGGAGGCGCTCGCGAGCCACGATGCCGCGCTTGCGATCGAACCCGATCATTTCAAGGCCCTTACCGATCGCGGCGTCACGCTGCACGATCTGAAGCGGTTCGACGAGGCTTCGGCGAGTTACGACCGCGCGATGGCGTTGCGCCCGGACCATGCCGACGCGCATTTTTTCAAAGGCCTGTCGAATCTCGTCACCGGCGACTTCGAACATGGCTGGATCGAATATGAGTGGCGCCGCAGGGCGCCAGCCGCGGGAATCACCGAGCGCCATCTTCCGCAGCCGCTCTGGCTCGGAGATGAGGCTGTCGCCGGAAAGACGATTCTGCTGCACAGCGAACAGGGATTTGGCGACACCATTCAGTTCTGCCGCTACATACCGCTGGTCGCGGAACGTGGCGCCCGGGTCGTTCTGGAAGTGGAAGAGCCGCTCTGCGAACTCATGCGCGGCCTTGCCGGCACGACCTCGGTGGTCGCCAAAGGCGATCCCCTGCCGGAGGCCGACTTCCAATGCCCGCTTCCCAGCCTGCCGCTGGCCTTCCGGACCCGTCTGCAGACGATTCCCTCGCGCACGCCCTATCTGCGTGTACCCAAGCCAGCCCTGAAGCAACGGGATGCGCCGCCTGGGAAACGCTCCTTGAAGATTGGCCTCGCCTGGGCGGGCAATCCGAAACATGCCAGGGACCGGGAGCGGTCGATCGGGCTGGCCGATCTGCGGCCGCTTCTGGATATCGACGCGACCTTCGTAAGCCTGCAAAAGCAGCTTCGTCCCGGCGATATCGACATGCTGCAGAGCTGCGATGTGGTCCAGTGCGGTGGCGAACTCGGCGACTTCTGCGACACCGCCGCGCTGGTGTCGCAGCTCGACCTCGTCATATCCGTTGACACCAGCGTCGCGCATCTCGCCGGCGCTCTGGGGAAGCCGGTCTGGATCCTTTTGACGCACGCTCCCGATTGGCGCTGGCTGCTCGAGCGGGACGACAGCCCCTGGTACCCGAGCGCGCGGTTGTTTCGGCAATGCGAAACGCGCGAGTGGGGCAGTGTGGTGACGCGGGTCTGCGAAGCGCTGCGTCAATTCACCGGGAACGCGCAATAGAGCTCGGACGAGGTGAGCGGGCTGCGCCGTGCTTCGGCCGGCGAACCGCACGTACCTTGCCGCTGCTGCCGCCTCCGCAGAAGAACTGATCGCCGCCATCGGATTCGAGCCCCGACACGCCTGCTCCAGGTGGCATCTCGATTCGCTCGATTGTCTCTCCCGTGGCGGGATCGAGTCGCCAGAGGTCGCTCTCGTCACCTTCCCAGGTTCCATGCCAGAGTTCGCCGTCGACCCAGGTGACCCCGGTGACGAAGCGATTGCACTCGATGGTGCGAAGGATCGCGCCTGTTTGCGGGTCGATTTGATGAATCTTGCGCGCCCGGTGCTGCCCCACCCAAAGCGTGCCTTCGGCCCACGCCAGCCCCGAGTCGCCCCCACCGCCAGGCGCCGGAATCGTCGCCAGCACACGACCCGTGTTCGGATCGATCTTCTGGATGCGATCCTCGGCGATTTGATACAAATGCTCGCCGTCGAACGCCGTTCCCGCATGCGCGGCGACATCAATTGAGCGCCGCGTGTTTCCGCTTTCGGGATCGAAGGCCTTCAGTTGTTCGCCGCTGGCAAACCAGACCTGTTGACCGTCAAACGTCACCCCGTTGACGCGGTCGGCGTCCGGAAAGGGGCCATACTCACGGAGGATCTCGGCGGCAGATCGTTTCATGTTTCCATCCTGTAGAGCGACGTGGGTCCCGGTTCGCGTGAAGAAAACGCGTCAAGACAATCCCTAGTCAATCGGCAGCGGCCCGGGGAGTAACAAGGTTGTCGTGAATCCCGGTCCGGGCGGGGTGATCCAGCGACGCGCTCGCGCGCGGCCGAACGATTGCGCCTTGCCGGCTGCGGCAAGCGAATCGAGTGCCCGCTGCACGGTGCGCGGGCTGGCTCCCAGCGCCATCGCCAGCGCCGAACTCGACCACGACTCGCCATCGGCGAGAAAGGCGAGCACTGCCGCGTGCGGCTCTTCGACGGGCGGCGCCAATACCACGACCTCGCAGCGGCGGCGCGGCACCAGTACAAAGCCTTGCCTGGTCGCGCGGACGTCGGCCAACACCCGAAGCTGCGCGCGGAGGCGCCCGATCTCGACCCGCAACCGGGCGCGATGCGATTCATCGGCGTGCTTCGCCCGAAAGGCGCGGGCGAGGAGCGTGCTTCTCGGCACGTCTGCTGGCCACGCCTCGGCGAGCGCGCGTGCGAGCGCGAACAAGACCGGGCGGGTCGCGAGCGAAACCACCGTGCGAGCGTCACGCACGACATATCGGCACGCGTCCACCACAAGCGCCTTCGACGCCAGCAGCGCTTCAACGTCCTCGAGCAACAGAAATCGTTCCTCGCCGCGCGCAATCAGGCGCGCCGCCGGCGTTTTCAGGACGAGGGATGCGCTTTCGACCTCGGCCCTCAGCGCAGGAATATCCGCGTCGCCTGCGGCGCGCTCGGCCCGTGCCAGCGCAGCGCGCGCCATGCCGATCCGGAGGCGTCGCATGGCGATTCCCGCGACCACCAGTTCGTGGGCGGCCCTCGCCGCGGGCGGGAAGGGTGTGGGGTCGAGCGTGGCGAGCACACGCTCCGCCTCGTCCAGGCGGCCGATCAGGAGCAGGCGCCGGACCTCGAGATTTCGCGCCCGCGCGCCATTGACACGATCGCCGTGGGCTTCGAGCGTCGCCCGCGCTGCGTCCAGCGCCCTCGCGTGCCAGGTCAGGTCCCGCGAGACCAGAGCGATCTCGGTCTCGGCGACGACGCATCTTGCGCGGGCTACGGTTTCTTTCGGACCGAACGCGCGCGCAGCCCGTCGCAGCAGGACCTTGGCCCGAACGAGATCGCCGAGCTGCGCCATCGCGATGCCCCGCAAGGCGAGCGCCGGCGCATCATCGCGCAAGGCGACCCGCTTCAATGCACCGAGGGCGTCGCCTGCCGCGAGCGCACGCGCCGCCGCTGTCATCAGCGAGTCCATTGCAATCCCGTCACACTTGTCACTCCGGCCTTTCGATTTCCGATCCTAATCTACCATATGGCGGCAGACACGGCTTCGCAGCGAGAAGGCCATTCATGATTGACTGGGCGATCCTTTCTCCGATGTTCCTGGCGGCCGTGGTCGAGTGGGCCGGAGCCGTCGTGACCGTGCTGGCCGTCGGCCCAGGCGAGCGTCGTCCGGACGCCGGGAACCCCCTGCCGCGGCAGGGGGTTAACCGGGACAGGCGTTGGGCGTAAAATCGCCCAATTGGACCGGAACGATCCAAGATGGCTCGCACAGGGAGGAGCATGCGATGCGTTATACGGCACTTGCCGCCATGGCGGCGCTCGGCGCTTCGACCATTTCTGCTCTCGCGCTGGACTCGACCGTGATCATGACATCGCCGCTGTCGGCGGATGCATTGTGGAAAAAGGTTGGCGATTTCTGCGGGATCGCTTCATGGCATCCGGCGTTCGAGAAATGTGTCCTCAGTGCGGACGGCAAGCAGCGCACGCTGTCGCTCAAAGGCGGCGGAACCATCGTCGAGGCATTGGAGCGCTGGGACGATATCAATCACAGCTACCAGTACACCATCCTGTCAGGCCCGTTGCCGGTGACGAACTATCATTCGACCATCAACGTGACGCCGGATGAGAAGGGTGCGGCCTTCAAATGGATGGGTACCTACGACGCCAAGGGGGCGCCGGACGCCGAAGCCAAGAAAGCGGTCGACGGCGTCTACGAGGCAGGGGCCAAGACGCTGACCGGTAGCTGACGATTCGGAACCATCAGGCGGTCTGCCCGGCAGGCCGCGTCGTCGTAACCATCAGGCGCCCCTGCCGGGTGATGCCGTGACGCTACGGTCTGGCCGCATTCGGCGGCCGCGACGCGCTGCCCCCGCGAGATGTGTTGCGTCGCAGGGCGGTTGCGACTAAAGCCTGTTCGGTTCTGATTGAATCAGGACCGGGGGCTTTGGCTTGTTGGCTTGACGCGTTTTCTTCACGCGAACCGGTATCCACTTCGCTCGAAAACGCTGAGAAGCCCGTCTTCAACGGAAAGAGCGACGATGGCCCATCATTTCGCGATCAACGACGATGTTCATCACCAGTTGCAGGGTCCGCAGGGTCGCGCCGACATCAAGCAGCGCAGCATCTACACCATTGTCACATGCCTGCCGATCGAGGCTGACGGACGCCCGCGCTATCGCATCAAGAGCAAGACCGAGAATATCGAGCGCGTCGTGACCGAGGAACAGATCAGCCGGCTGGACTGATCCAGCCGGGGTTGGCCGGCAGCCAACCCGCCGGCCGCCGCAATTCAGCGACCGGCCCGGCTCACGCCCGGCATCGCCTGCGAGGAATATTCTCCGGAAATATCCTTGCCGGTGTAGTCCGTCATCAGGGCGGTCGCCACCAGGCTGATGACGGCGCAAATCGCGATGTAGATCGCAATGGCGTAGGGCGAACGATAGGTGGCGAACAGCCAGGCGGCGATCAGCGGCGCCGGACCACCGGCGATGATGGATGCCAGTTGGTAACCGAGTGAGGCGCCGCTGTAGCGCAGCCGCCCGGTAAAGCTTTCCGCGATCAGCGCCGCCTGCGGCCCGTACTGCATGTCATGCGGAATGAGCGAAAGGATCACCGCCAGGAAGATCACCGGTTCCAGGGCGGTATTGAGCATCGCGAAATAGATGAAGCCGAACACGCCGGTGACAGCCGCGCCGATCATGTACATGGTCTTGCGGCCGATGCGGTCGGACACATGACCGAACACCGGAATCGAGATGAACGAAACCACCGAGGCCGCCAGCACCGAGGTGAGCAGAAAGTCCCGGGAAACATGCAGGGTTCCGGTACCGTAGGAAAAGACGAAGGCGGTGAAGATGTAGAATGGCGCCTGCTCGGACATCCGCGCAAACGCCGAGAGCAGGATCTCCTTGGGATGCTGTTTGATCACCGTCAGCATCGGCGTGCGGTCGACCTTCCGCTCGGCGAGCAGCTTGGCGAACACCGGGGTCTCCAGAATGCCGAGCCGGATATAGAGGCCGATGCCGACCAGGACGAGGCTGACGGCGAACGGAATGCGCCAGCCCCAGGCGAGAAACTGATCGCCCGACATCTGGCTGAAGGCAAGCACCGCCAGATTGGCCAGGAAAAGCCCGCAGGGCACGCCGAATTGCGGCCAGGATGCGACCAGGCCGCGCGAATGGTTGGTGCGCGCCCACTCCATCGACATCAGCACCGAACCGCCCCATTCGCCGCCGACGCCGATGCCCTGAATGAAGCGCAATACGGTCAGGAGCACCGCGCCCCAGATGCCGATGCTCTGATAGGTCGGCACCAGCGCCACCGCGAAGGTTGCCAAGCCCATCAGCAGCAAGGTCGCAATCAGGGTCGATTTGCGCCCGATGCGGTCGCCGTAATGCCCGAAAATGGCGGCGCCGATGGGGCGCGCCACAAAGCCGACGGCATAGATCGCGAAGGCCTCCAGCGTGCCGACCCAGGGGTCGGAATGGGGGAAAAACAGCTTGGCAAAGACGAGGCCGGTGACGGTGCTGTAGAGGAAAAAATCATACCACTCGATCGCGGTCCCGATGGTGGACGCGATCACGGCGCGGCGAAGCTGGATCTGATGTTCTGACGCGGTGAGGGGAGTGAGGTTGGCCTCGAGGGTTGCCATGGTTGCTTCGTCCAAGGACCGCCACTTCCGGGAGAGAAGAGGCGTTTGCCGACCGAACTCGAAACGGTCGCAAAAGTTCCCCGTCGACGGGTAGACTTTCGCAGGGCCTGCGCGACTTACACCAATGGTCCCGGATGATGACCCTCTATCTTCGTCATGGCCGGACCTGTTCCGGCCATCCACGTCTTTGATGCTGTTCGGCCTTCAAGACGTGGATACCCGCGACAAGCGCGGGCATGACGAGTCAATTACGCAGGGCCGTGGGTGTTACACGCGCCCCTGGCTGCCAATCCCGCCGCCCATAATGCGAACGCATAGGCGATCGCGACCTCGTCGAGCCGGTTGAAGCGGCCTGACGCGCCGCCATGGCCGGCGCCCATGTTGGTACGCAACAACACCGGGCCGCCGCCGGTCATGGTTGGGCGCAGCCGCGCGATCCATTTCGCCGGCTCCCAATAGGTGACGCGCGGATCGGTCAGGCCGCCCATCGCCAGGATGGCTGGATAGTTGCTCGCGGCAACATTGTCATAGGGCGAATAGGACAGGATGGTCCGGAAGTCTTGCGCGCTCTCGATCGGGTTGCCCCATTCCGGCCATTCCGGCGGCGTCAGCGGCAGGCTATCGTCGAGCATGGTGTTGAGCACGTCGACGAACGGCACTTCGGCGACGATCCCGGCGAACAACTCGCCGGCGCGGTTTGCAACCGCGCCCATCAGCATGCCGCCGGCGCTGGCACCATGGCCGACGATACGTTTGATGCCGGTATATCCGGCATCGATCAGCGCGCGCGCCGAAGCCGCGAAATCGTCAAAGCTGTTGGTTTTTTTGGAGCGCTTGCCGTCGAGATACCAGCCCCAGCCCTTGTCGGAGCCGCCGCGGACATGCGCGATGGCATAGACGAAGCCGCGGTCGACCAGCGACAGCCGGTTGGCGGAGAACGAGGCCGGCATCGCCATGCCGTAGGAGCCATAGCCATACAGCAATAGCGGCGCCGTGCCGTCGCGTTTGAGGTCGCGGCGATGCAGGATCGACACCGGCACTTCGGCGCCGTCACGGGATTTTGCCATGATGCGGGTGGTGACATAGTCGGTCGGGTCATGGCCGGAGGGAATCTCCTGCCGCTTGCGCAAGCTGCGGGTGCGGCTCGCCATGTCATAGTCATAGACTTCCGACGGCGTCGTCATCGACGAATAGCCAAAGCGCAAATTCGGGGTGTCGAATTCATAGCCGCCCATGGTATCGAGCGAATAGGCGGTCTCGTCGAATGCGATGGCGTGCTCCTCGCCGTGCCCGAGGTCGCGGATGATGATGGCCGGCAGCGCGTTGGCACGCTCCAGCCGTACCAGATGGCCGGCGTAGAGCTCCATATCGATGATATAGATGCCTTCGCGGTGGGCGATCAGGTCGCGCCAGTGGGCGCGCTGCGGCGAGGCCAGCGGCGCGGTGACGATCTTGAAGTCGATGGCGCCGTCGGCGTTGGTGAGGATGAACAGTTCCTCGCCGCGGTCCGCGATCGAATATTGCACGCCGCTCTCGCGTGGCGCCACCAGGCACGGCTGTGCCTTCGGATCGGCAAGGTCGATCAGCCGCTGTTCCGAAGTTTCGTGGTCGCCGCCGGCGATCACGCAAAAACGGCCGCTCGCGCTCTCATGGATATGGGTGAACCAGCCGGCATCCTGTTCCTCATGGACGAGCACATCGTCTGCCTGCGGCGTGCCGAGGCGATGACGCCAGACCTGCATCGGGCGGTGATTGTCATCGAGCCTGACATAGAAGAAGGCGCGCGAATCCGCAGCCCATACGGCGGTGCCGTCGGTTTCCTCGACCAGATCGTCGCGGTCGCTGCCGTCGGCCCAGTCGCGCACCCGGATTGAGAAATATTCCGAGCCGTTGATATCGGCGCTCCAGGCCTCGAGCCGGTGATCGGGCGAATGCCGCGCGCCGCCGAACTTGAAATAGTCATGGCCGGCCGCCAACTGGTCGCCATCGAGGATGATCTCGGTCTTGCCGCCGTTGCGCGGTGTGCGGCCGAACATTTCGTGCTGACCGCCGTCGCGGAATTTTCGCAAATATGCGAACGGGCCGTCGGGCGCAGGCACGCTGGAATCGTCCTCCTTGATCCGGCCGCGCATTTCCGCAACCAGCGTCCTTTGCAAGGACGCGGTATGGCCGAGCAGGCTGTCGGTATAGGCGTTTTCTGCTTCCAGATGGTTCCGGATATCCGCGTTCAGGACCGATGGGTCGCGCAGCACCTCCTGCCAGTTCTTGTCCTTCAGCCAGGCATAATCATCGTTCACGGTAATGCCGTGGGCCGTGAATGAATGCGGCCGGCGCGGCGCCACCGGGGCGATCTTCTTGTCTGCTCGTGTCACTCGATCCTCGTCCGACCCCGCGCTCTCATGATATGGGCTCGAACCAGCCGATTGCCACGGAGCACTCAGGCCCTGACACTTTCGCCGAGCCATTCGATCGCGGCCCTGGTGCCTCCAGCGCCATGCGGGATGCCGAGCGCCTTCAGCCCGACCTCGACAACACCCAGCGTGCCCAGGATCATCGGCGCATTGACATGACCCATATGGGCGATCCGAAACGACTGACCGATGAGTTCGCCGATGCCGGTCCCGAGCACGAGCCCGCACTTCTCCTTGCAATAGCGTTGCAGCGCGACCGGATCGTGGCCGCTCGACACCGTCACCGTCGTGACGGTGTCGGCGCGCTCTCCGGGTTCCCTGATGTTGAGGCCGAGCGCCTGGCCCTCGGACCAGTTCGCAACCGCGCGGCGCACCGCCTCGGCGAGCAGGCGGTGGCGCCGGAACGCCTGGTCGAGCCCTTCGGCGAACAGCATGTCGAAGGCCTGGCGCAGCGCGAACAACAAATGGACCGGCGCCGTGCCGGCATATTTGCGGTAGTGCTCGGGGCGGTCGCGCTCGGTCCAGTCCCAGTACGGCGTGCGCAGTCCGGCGTTGCGATGCTCGGCGAGGGCGCGCTCATTGGCGGCGACGAAGCCGAGGCCGGGTGGCGACATCAGGCCTTTCTGCGAGCCGGACATCGCGATATCGATGCCCCAGGCATCCATCTCGAACGGCATGCAGCCGAGCGAGGCTACCGCGTCGACCATGTACAGCGCCGGGTGGCCGCAGGCACGGATCGCGTTGCCGATCGCCTCGATGTCATTGACGACGCCCGAGGCGGTATCGACGTGCGCCACCATGATTGCCTTGATGCGGTGATCCCGGTCCTGGCGCAACCGCGCTTCGACGTCGGCCGGCCGCACCGCGCGGCGGAAGTCGCCCTTCAGGACTTCCACATCGGCGCCCATTGCGGCGGCGGCGCTGCCCCAGTTGACGGCAAAGCGGCCGCTTTCCAGCACCAGCACCTTGTCGCCGCGCGACAGCGCATTGCTGATGGTTGCTTCCCAGGCGCCATGGCCATTGCTGATATAGATGTAGCATCGCCCCGTGGTGGCGAACAGCCGGCCGAGATCGCGCAGCAGGCCCTCGGTCAACTCCACCATCTCGCCGGAATAGATGTCGATTGCGGGTCGATGCATCGCCCGCAGGACTTCGTCGGGCACTGTGGTGGGACCGGGGATCGCGAGAAATTCCCGGCCGGCGCGAACGACCATGGTTGTTGTTCCCTGTTGGTGGACGGCCATGCTGGCACGGCCGGGTGTGAAATCAAAGCGCATCGGGGGTATGCGCGGCATCGCCATCGAGGGGTTTACGCCGGCCCGGCACCGAAGCAAAGATTTTATCGCCGGGTCTCGCGGCATCCGGCGGCTTCGGCCTCGTCGACCGAGCAGAACCAGCGGGTGCCCTTGCTGATCTGCATCTTGATCTGGGCGTACCAGCGGCTGGCCCTTGTGTGGTAGATGCACTCGCCGGCGCTGTTGACATTGCCCTTGATGGTGCAGTCGGGCGAGGGCGCGACCGGGCCCGATGCCGATGCCAGCAGGATCGCATGCGAGTTGGGCGGCGGCTTGGTGGCGCCGAGGATCACCGTCTTCTTGTTGCGGATGCGCCAGTCCCACGGCGCGATGAAGGCGCCCTGCCACATGCCGGCCTTGGCCTCGCGCGCGGACTTTTCGTCGGCGTCGTAGTCATGGGAAAAGCGCACAAAGGACAGCGCCCACCCGCTCTTCACCAGCCATTTCTGGATGTCCTCGCCGTCGACCTCGCATTTGGCCACCGCACGGCCGCGGCGGTCGGTGCGGACCACATGACAGGTCCAGCTCTTTTTGTCGGTGTGATGCATCAGTTCGTCGCGCGCGGCGACGCCACAGGTCCAGCGCTCACCCGTTTTGTTGAGGCAAAGCTGATCCACCGACGGCGCGTCGATGCCGGCGAGTCGGATCTTGGAATGGCCGATCAGGATCTGATCGCCATCATGGATCTTTGGAATCCCGGTGATGTCGGCCGCCTGGGCCAGGGCCGGTAGCAGCGTCAGCAAAATCGCCGGCAGAAATTTCATCAGCATGCAAAGGGGCCGCATTCAATGGAAGTTCGTCGCAACGGTACCCGGATTGTGGTGCGGATCGACCCGATGCACCAGCACTTGAGGGAACACCGGCTTTCAACTTTACGCTACCGTCGTTTGCGAAGGCACTCTTCCCACCGCCGTCACTCCGGGATACGACAACGAGGCGCGCCCCGGAATGACAAAGGTGCGAAGTGCGCGCCAACTACTCGCCTCATCGCAGCGCCCGGCGGGCCAGCGCGAGGCCCATCAGGACGAAGGCGGAGGTGACCTCGGGGCCGCCGACCAGGATGCGGGTCGGGGTTTTCATCTTGTTCCACTCATAGGCCTTGAACGGCCCGTGCCGGCCGCCTTCGCCGAGCCGGTCGACGATGCAGCGCAGGGCGGGGGTGAAGCTCGCGCGGCGGGCGCCGAGATGGCCGAGTGCGATCAGCGCCAGCGCAGCATCGAACGGGTTCATCTCGGCCACGATCAATTCGCGCTCGACATAGCCGAGCACGCGCTGCCGGATCAGACCGAACGCGCCCTCGGGATCGATCGCCTGCCGTGCGGCTTCCGGCAGCGCGGCGAAGGCGGCATGGCAGCGGCCGAAATAGGCGCAGTAGAGTTCCGGCAAATAATAGATGTGCGAGCGCGGCAGGTGAAAGGCGCCGCTCAGCACCAGCCGCTTCTGGAAGCCAATGATCCGGTGGAGGGTGGCGAGCCGCTGCGGGGTCTCGAGGATCTGCCACCGGCGCAGATTGCGGAAGCTGACTTCGAGGATGTCGAGGTTGAGCGTCGGATCGAGATCATTGCCGAACGGCCGCTCGCCGGCGAGGTTGTCGATCCAGGTGACGACGCCGCCGTCGTAGTCGATGTTGTCGTTGATCGGCACGGTCACCAGCGGCGCATTGGCGCCGCCGCCGACCTGGTAGCCGGCGTAGAAGTCGAGCAGCGGCTGGGCCAGGATCGGAGCGGTCGAACCGGCCTGGGTCGCCGCCGAGAACGAACAGGCGGTGGTGTCGCAATCCGGCACGTAGATGCCGAAGCCGAGTTCCTGCTTGATCTCTGCGAAGAAGCGGGAAAACCGCGGATGCGGCAGCGGCGCCAGCGCGGTGATGACGCTGACGACGCGGTCGTCGCGCCCGCGCACTTCTTCCCGGCTGGTGACGAGGCAGAAATCGACCATGTCGGCGATGGCGCGCCGGGCGGCGCTGGCCTCCTCCGCCGAGGCGAGCCCGGTTTCGACAAAGCCGAGCAGCGCCTCGGTGAAGAACGCGTCGTAATAAGCCGAGCGATGGCGGATCTGCATCGGCTGCCACATCGGTTCCGCAATGCCGCTCCAAGGCGGGTTGATCACCGCGCGGGCGGGCGAGCGGGCGATGAAGATCCGCGCCAGGTTGAACAGCAGCGTCGAGTTCTTGTAGCCGCGGGAGTTGAGGCCGGTCAGGGCCATCAGCAATTCGCGGCCGCGCAGGTCGGCGTCGCCGATAAGATTGAAGGCCGCGTAGGTCGGGATGAAGCCGTTGTTGCCGAACGCGCGCAACAAATGCGCGGCCGCGACCCGGATCACCCGTTCGATCTCGGCGAGACCGGGCGCGGGCCCCGGCGCCGGTACCGGCCGGGGTGCAGGGTGCGCCAGTTCAATTCCGTCCAGCAGCGCCGCCACCGGCTGGCCGATCGCCGCCCAGTCCGGCGCCTCGTCGTCGCGGGCCCGGACCAGGGCGCCGCGCAACGCGGCCAAGGCGGTCTCGTCGCGCAATTCGGCCAGCCCGGCGCGGCGCAGCAGCGGACGCAGCGCCGGGTTGCCGAGCGCGGTCCGGTAGAACTGGCCAAGATGGGGGTCGCCGCCGCCGTATTTGAGCAGCAGGGGGTCGCACACTTCATACAGCGACGGGCCGTCCTTCCGGGCGGTCAAGGCGCGAAAGGCCGCCCCGGCGATGTGTCGAAAATCCATCCCAAGTCTTTCCGGCACAGTCTTTCCGGCACAGGTCCTTCCGCGCGGCCGCCAAAATGCGCCGCAAACCCCGGCCACCCGCACCGCGGCGGCCGACCGTCCCGGACCGGCCGGCAAGCCCTTGAAAACCTATACGAATGGGATGCAAACACAAATCCCGGCCGCGCCAGCCCGGCCGGTGCCATGGTAAAGCCCCGGCTACGGCGCCGAGTGCTTGTAATCATTCAGGAAACCATAAACGCGCAGAGCGGGGCGGCATTCTGCAAAGGAGGTTGCCGGGGCGGGCGATGAGGGTTAAAGGTTGCTTGTTGCGGTGCCGCAAATTGATCGCAATTGGACGGCACATCACCGGCAACTCCTCAAGCCATTGGCGGCGTGGGCGCGACCAGCAGGCGCGTCGATGCCGACGACCAGGAACGTACCGCGATGAAGGTCTGGAAGCTTCGCATCTCCCGCCGAGCGGTGGCCTTGGCCGCCGTTCTGGTCGGCATGGTGTCGCTGGCGATCGGCGCCCACGCGGCGCTGAACAAGCGCGCGCTGGAGGCGGCCAAGGCCATCGCCACCGAGCAGGAAAGCGAACCCGCCCAGCAGTCCTCGAAGGTGGCGCTGGTGATCGGCAACGGACATTACCCCGACGCCAGCGTGCCGCTGACCCAGCCGATCAACGACGCCAGGGCACTTACCGCGGCGCTGCGGCGCGACGGCTTCGACGTCGACGTGGTGGAAGACGCCAGCAAGGACGACATGCGCCGCGCGGTCGCCCGGCTGAGATCGAAGGTGCGGCCCGATTCAGTGGTGATGCTGTTTTTCGGCGGCTATGGCGTCCAGGTCGGCCGCGAGAGCTATATGATCCCGGTCGATGCGGCGATCTGGAAGGCTTCCGACGTCCGCCGCGACGGCCTCAGCGTCGAAAAGGTGCTGGAAATCATGACCGAGGGCGGCGCCCGCGCCAAGCTCGTCGTCATCGATGCCTCGCGGCGCAATCCCTATGAGCGGCGCTTCCGCACCTTTTCCCACGGCCTCGCGCCGATCGACGCGGCGGATAACACGCTGATCCTGTCATCGGCAACGCCAGGCAAGGTGGTCGAGGATTCCAGCGGCCGGACCAGCGTGCTGGTGACCGAGCTGCTCAACAACCTCAATTCGCCCGCCGGCGCCGAAATCGCCTTCAACAAAACCCGCGGAGCCGTCGCCCGCGCCTCCGAGGGCGAGCAGGTGCCGTCGGTGTCGTCGTCGCTGCTCGACGACGTCCAGTTCGGATCGGACGACAAGGCCGGCAGCTAGCCTATTTCGCGTCCGCGCTGGTGACGGGGCGCACCGGATCGCCCTCGCGCAACAGCGCCCCCGCCCGCGCCACCACGACGTCGCCCTCGGCGAGGCCCTCGCGGATTTCGACCTGGCCGCCCGACATCAAGCCGGTCTCGACCTGCCGGGTCTCGATCCGGTCGCGCTTCACCACCTGCACGATGGTGCCGGCGCTGCCATAGAGCACGGCGGTGAGCGGCACCGCGACGCCGCAGCTCTGGCCGGTCTTGATCATTGCCCGCGCCGATGAATTGACCAGAAGGCGCTGGTTCGACGTCACCGCGATCGTGACCTGGCCGAGCTGGCTGTTGGGTTCGATCGTCGGCGCCACCCGCGTCACCTTGCCGTCGAGCAAAGCGGCGCCGATGATCCGGATCTTCGCGGTCTGCGCCACCTTCAGCTTGGGCAGGTCGCGGGTCGGCACGCGGCCGATCAGGTCGAACTCGCTGCGCGCGATGATGGTGAACAGCGGCTCGCCCCTGGCCGAGGCGACGGCGCCGATCACGGCGGTGGAGGCGGAAATCAACCCGGCCACCGGAGCCTGCACCTGCAACACCCCGCCCTCCGGCAGCGTCAGCCGCGCCAGCGTTTGCCCCGGCGTCACGGTGTCGCCGGCATCGGCCAGGATATCCGTCACCTTGAGTCCCTGCCGCTCCGGCCGCACAAACGTCTCCTCCCGCGGCCGCACGATGCCGGAGACCTCGACAATGGCGTCAAAGCAGGATTTTGCCGCCTTCAGCACCGAGACCGCCGCACCCTTGCGGGCCGTATCGTCAGCATCGTCGGCGGCGAATGCTGGGTATGCGGCGAGCGAGAGCAGGAAAATGGTGGCGAGAAGGCGCAGGCGTCGCGAGGACATGCACGCTGGGATGGAGGGCATCGGGATTCCGGTTCGTGTGCAGGATACCGATAGCAGAACGCCGCGCCGGCGGCCAAGCGGACAGCGATCGCAGATGAAGCTCGCGGCGACGGCAGCGCCGTTGCACCGATCTTAACCATGCACGCGCTTCGTGCCGCCAGGACTGGGACACTTAATGTGCATTTAAGAGTTTTGCACAAGAGATAGTTGACCAGCGCGAAACAGGATGACGCGGCAAGAATTGCCAGCGGGACTCAAGCCTCCACAGAGGATTGCATGAGAACGCTTATCATCGGCGCGCTGGCCGTGACCATGGCCGGTTGCTGCAGCCGCTTGCCGCCGCGCGCGACCGCGGCGCCGGATGCAGACGGGGTCACTTCGTTCGAGACGGTTGCCCCTCGGCCGGTCGAACCGGTGCCGGTCGCGTTCAAGCCACGTTCCGCGATCGAGAAAATTCACACCAGGATTGCGGCCAAAAGCAAACGGCCGTCGTTGGCTCGGCGGCCGCCCGGTCCATCGAAGACGCCCGCGCCGCACGCACATGACGCCGCTGCCGATTCCAGTTCGGCGCACGGCAGAATCGCGGATTCGCATTCGGGAGGCCCGGTTTCGGGAGGTGCCGTCGCGAGCCCCAAGACCCCCACGATCCAACAACAGGTCGAGGCCGCGACGGCAGTCGCCGAACGCATGGCGGCTCCAGGCATTGCAGCACCGCCCAGCGAGCCCGACTCCCGGATAGCCCTGGTGATGGCGCGTCCGGAGATCAAGTCGATCGCCGATCTCACCGGACAAATCGTTGCGCTCGACGCGCGGCAGGTCGCATCCCGGAACAAGGTCTGGATCGCGATGGTCGCCGCCGGAGCGGCGCGGGTGCTGTTGAGCGAGAACGAGTCGAAGCCGATCGACCGGCTGATCAAGGGCGAAGTCCCGGCCGCGGTCCTCGCGTTGGTATCGGCGGAAGCGGCGAGTTCGTTTCCCGACGTCGCGGGATACCGGATCTTCCGGATTCCGCTCGCGCTGCGCGCGATCGATACCCAGCCGAACAAGCCCTAACACGACAATCAAACATCGTCATTCCGGGGCGCGAAGCGAAGCGGAGCGAGCCCGGAATCCATCGCACCGCGATCATTGCGGCCCAATGGATTCCGGGTTCGCGCTGCGCGCGCCCCGGAATGACGAGGGGGAGACCTGCGCCAAACGGCGCAGTGAGGACCGGGCGGCTACTCCGCTGCCGGCGACGATATGGCGGCCGGGGGCGGCGGCGGCCGGTGATCGCCACGTCCGGCCGGCACCTGCTCGGCATCGCCGGTGGAGACGATCAGCCTCGAGGCGAAGCGCCAGATCAGCGCGCCGAGATCGTCCATCATCATGAACATCGCCGGCACGAACACCAGCGAGAGCGCGGTCGAGAACAACAGCCCGCCGATCACGGCGAGCGCCATCGGCGAGCGGAATTCGCCGCCGGCGCCGAACGCCAGCGCGCTCGGCATCATGCCGGCGGCCATCGCGATCGTCGTCATGACAATGGGGCGCGCGCGCTTCATGCCGGCGTCGATGATGGCTTCGTCGCGCGGCTTGCCCCCGCGCATCGATTCGACCGCGAAGTCCACCAGCATGATGGCGTTCTTGGTGACGATGCCCATCAGCATCAGGATGCCGATCCAGACCGGCGTCGTGAGCTGCTTGCCGGTGACGAGCAGGGCCGCGATCGCGCCGCCGATCGAGAGCGGCAGCGAGAACAGGATGGTGATCGGCTGCAGGAAGGTGCCGAACAGCAGCACCAGCACCGCATAGACCATCATCAGACCGGCGGTAATCGCGGTCGCGAAACCTTCCGAAAGTTCGTTGAGGCTCTCGGCATCGCCGGACGGGCTAACCCTGACGCCCTTGGGCAGGCCTTTCATGACGGGCAGCTCGTAGATCTTCCTGGTGGCGGTGCCGAGCGCGGCGGTGCCGACGAGGTCGGCGGCGACGGTGGCCTGGCGCTCCCGGTCGTAGCGGTTGATGCTGGTCGGGCCCTGGTCGAGCTTGATGTCGGCGACCACCGAGAGCGGCACGCCGCCCTTTTCGCCGTGTTCGCCCAGCGGCACCCGCAGCTCCTCGAGCAGCGGCAGGTCGCCGCGCGCGGCATCCTCGAGTTGCACCCGGATCGGCACCAGCCGGTCCCCGGCGTCGAACTTGGCGAGCGCCGCGCCGACGTCGCCAATGGTGGCGACGCGGATGGTCTGCGACAGGCTTTCGGTGGAGACGCCGAGCCGCGCGGCGAGATCGGCCCGCGGCTGGATCCGCAACTCGGGCCGGTCGAGCGAGGTCTCGGAAATCACGTTGGCGATGATCGGAATGCGCTTCATCTGGGTCGCGAGCTCGCTCGCGACATTGGCGACGATGCCGCTGTCGGCGCCGGTCACGACCAGCGAGATCGCGCGCAGGCCGTTCTCGTCGAGGAACCAGTACCGGATATCCGGGACGTTCTCGAGCTCCCGGCTGATCTCGAGTTCGAGCTCGCGCTGGGTGATCTTGCGTTGGGTCTTCGGGGTGTAGTTGATGATCAGGGCGGCGCGGCGGACCTCGAAGGTTCCCGGCGGCACCCGGCCGCCATCGACGAACACGCTCCGGACCTCGGGATGCTTGCGCAGCCGCGCCACGATCTCCTCGGTCACCTTCTCGGTGTAGGCGAGCTGCGACCCGGGTGGCAGTTCCATTGCCAGCAACGAGCGCGCGGTATCCTGCGCCGGCAGGAAGCCCCGCGGCAGCAGCGCGATGCTCCAGATCGAGGCGGCAAAGATCCCGAACCCGATCAGGACGGTGACGAGATAATGCCGCACCGACCAGGTGACGAGTCCGGTATAGGCCCGCAGCACGCGGCCCGGCGGCGGATCGTCGTGCGGATGATCCTTCAGGAAATACGCGGCCAGCACCGGCGTGACGAAGCGCGCGGCGAGCAGCGAGAAGAACACCTGCACCGAAACCGTGATGCCGAATTGCTTGAAGAACTGGCCGGCGATGCCCGACATGAAG
>DASUIA010000049.1:0-4568 GCA_036273255.1 Bradyrhizobium sp. | reverse complement strand
CGATGTCTTCGTAAGTTGCGTTAAATACAACCATCCGCTGCGAAATGTCGGTGGCGCGTGGCGTTCCCAGCCGGAATTTGGCTTGTTTTGGCCCGGAAAACAGCACTCGCGCTCTACGCGTGGTATACCGGTCGTGGACGGTCATGGGGTGCTCCGGTTGCCAGGGACAGCGATGTGCGAATAGACTATTCAGATTGCAGGGGCAGCGTATGCCGATAATTGTGAACCGGGGCGGTTCGGAAAACGAACACATTGACTTGAGTTCGTTGCCGGGCGGGCCGGACTGGGAGTCGGTTCGCACGTTCCTCGAGCTGGCGCGCTGCGGCAGCATCCGCTCGGCTGCCGATCGTATAGGACTTTCGCCTAATGCGCTCCGTCGCAAGATCGACGATCTCGAGCGCGCGCTTGGAACCGTGCTGGTCACCCGCCATGTCGATGGCATTCGTCCTACGCCCGAGGGCGCCGAAATCCTGCTCGCGGCCAAACGGATGGAAGAGGCCGCCTTCGGCCTGATGCGGGCGCGCAACAGCGCAGTGCCCGCCACCATGAGCGGCGAGGTGCGCATCGCCGTCACCGAGGCCTTCGGCACCTTCTGGCTGGGACCGCGGCTGGTCGAATTCCAGCGCGCCTATCCGCAACTCGCGGTCGACCTGATGTGCGCGATGCGCTCCGCGGACGTGCTTCGGCTCGAGGCCGAAGTCGCGGTCCAGCTCGACCGTCCCAGCAGCCCCGACGTCAAGGTGGTTCGGCTCGGGCGCATCCATTCGATGGCAGCGGCGGCGCCCTCTTACCTTGCGCTCTACGGCACGCCGAAGACGATCGAGGACCTGCGGAAACATCGTCTTGCGATGCAATTTGCCGACCAGACCAAGACCCAGGAGCTTTTGACCGGGATGTTTCCCGAGGCCGAGCTGCGCAAATGCGTAAAATTCTCGACCAACAATTCCAGCGCGCTGTTGTGGGCCATCATCAAGGGCGCAGGCATCGGCTGGTCACCGACCTACATGCATGCGATGGGCCCGAAGATGGTCGCGCTCGATCTCGACCTGATCTTCCCGTTCGACATCTGGCTGACCTACCACCCCGACTCGGCGCGCGTGCCACGGGTGCGGCGGATGATCGACTGGATCATCGAGCAGTTCGATCCCAAGGTCTTCCCCTGGTTCCGCGACGAATTCATCCACCCGCGCGATTTGCCCGCACACTATCACGGTCCGCCGCTGGTCAACCTGTTCGAAGGGCTGGCCTGGAACGGCCGTGACCACGGCGACAACGTCGTCAAGCTCTGACGCGTGCGACGCCGGCGGACGCGGGTTCTACTCGCGCCGGTAATCGTCCTCGATGCGGATGATATCGTCCTCGCCGAAATAGCTTCCGGTCTGCACTTCGATCAATTCGAGCAGGATCTTGCCGGGATTCTCCAGCCGGTGCACCGCGCCGATCGGGATATACACCGACTCGTTCTCGTGCACGGTCTTGACAGTGTCGTTGATCGTCACCTTGGCCGCGCCGCGCACCACGATCCAGTGCTCGGAGCGATGGTGATGCTTCTGCAGCGACAGCCGGCTGCCCGGCTTGACGATGATCCGCTTGACCTGATGGCGGTCGCCATTGTCCACAGATTGGTAACTGCCCCAGGGACGATGCACCTTGAGATGGTCTTCGGTGACCTGCGGCGCCACGCTCTTGAGCCTGCCGACCAGACGCTTCAAGCCATTGGCATCCTTCTGCCGCGATACCAGCACGGCGTCTTCCGTCGCCACAACGACGAGATCGTCGACGCCTTCGAGCGCCACCAGCGCCTTGTCGCTGGAGACGTTGCAGTTGCGGGAGTCCTCGAACACCGCCCTGCCATGCGCGGCATTGCCCTGCGTATCCTTGGATGAGAGCTCCCACACCGCGTGCCAGGAGCCGACGTCGGACCAGCCGCAGGACACCTCCGCCACCGCGGCGCACGCGGTCTTCTCCATCACCGCATAGTCGATCGAGATCGCTTTGGCCGCGCCGAACGCATCGGGCTCGAGCATGACAAAACCAAGATCGCGGCCGGCTCGCGCGACCGCGTTGCTGACGGCCTCGAGGCTTGCGGCATCGAACTTGCGATATTCGTCGATCAACCCCGAGGCGCGGAACATGAAGTTGCCGCTGTTCCAGAGATAGCCGCCTCTGACGTAGTCGGCCGCGGTGGCCTGGTCCGGCTTCTCGACGAAGGTCTTCACCGCGCGCACCTCGCCGGAGACGACTTCACCCGGATTGATGTAGCCATATTCGGTCGCGGCGCGGTCCGGCTTGATGCCGAAGGTCACGATCCGTCCGCCGCTTGCCGCCGCGAGACCCTGCCGACACGCAACGATGAAGGCCGCGTTGTCGCGCACAACGTGGTCGGCGGCGAGCGCAAGCACTACCGCATCCTGCCCGCGGGCCAGCGCAAAGGCCGCGCCGGCGGCGATAGCAGGTCCGCTATCGCGCCGTACCGGCTCGAGCAGCACGTCGGCCTCGATGCCGATCTCGGCGAGCTGCTCCAGCACCATGAAGCGATAGGCGGCATTGGTGATGACGATCGGCCGCGCGAACAGCGCGGGATCGGAGACGCGCGTGAGCGTGTCCTGGAAGGTCGAGCGTGCGCCGAACAGGGGCAGGAATTGCTTCGGCCGCACCTCGCGCGAGGCCGGCCATAGCCGCGTCCCGGCGCCACCGCACATGATCAGGGGAATGATTCGTTCTGTCATCGATACTTAAATCCCGTAGTGCTCGCGATACCACGCAACGAAGCCGCGTATACCCGCTTCGATCGGGGTCGCGGGCGCGAAGCCGGTGTCGCGCATCAGATCGCCGATATCGGCAAAGGTCTCCAGCACGTCGCCGGGCTGCATCGGCAGCATTTCCTTCTGCGCGGCGCGGCCGATCTCCTTCTCCAGAAGGGCAACCACATGGGTCAATTCCTCGGGGCGGTGATTGCCGACATTGTAGATCCGCGCCGGCGCGCCCGCGGACGCCGCATCGCCTTGCGGAACGCGCTCGACAAGCCTCGATACTACACGGCTGACATCGTCGATATGGGTGAAGTCCCGCCGCATTTTGCCATGGTTAAAGAGCTTGATCGGCCTGCCCTCGGCGATCGCCCTGGTGAACAGAAAGATCGCCATGTCGGGACGGCCCCAGGGGCCGTAAATGGTAAAGAAGCGCAGGCCGGTGGTCGGAAGGCGATAGAGATGGCCGTAAGCATACGCCATCAACTCGTTCGCCTTCTTGGTTGCGGCATAGAGACTGACCGGATGATCTGTGCGGTCGGTGACCAGGAACGGAAGCTTGATATTGGCGCCGTAGACCGATGACGACGAGGCATAGACCAGATGGCGGCATTGATTGTGCCGGCAGCCTTCGAGAAGGTTGAGAAAGCCCTCGAGATTTGCATCGGCATAGGCATGGGGATGGTTGATCGAATGGCGAACGCTGGCCTGGCCAGCCATGTGAATCACCTGGGCAAACCGGTGCTTTGCGAACAGCGCCGATGTCGCCGGCCGATCCGCGAGATCGGCATGCACGAATTCGAATCGATCCTCCATCTGCAACATATCGAGTCGCGACCGCTTCAGCGCGGGATCATAGAAGTCGTTGAGATTGTCGAGTCCGATGACATCGCGGCCTTCGGCCAGCAGCTGACGCGCAACATGAAACCCGATGAAACCAGCGGCCCCCGTGACCAATATGGCTTGTTCCGACATCGTATCCCCGAACCCGCCGGATCGGCTGCACCCGCCGGCCGGGCCTGTTTAGCCGTGCTGGTGACGCTGTCGCAATAGAAGATCGCTGGCTATTGCCATATGGGCCCCAAAACCATACCAAGGCACGCGAACGCGCCGGTCGCCGTTCCTCGAGCCATTAGGTCATTCGGGCGAGATGCGCCAGTTCCTGCTTTCAGCGGCAAAGATATTGGTCTCGGCGGCGTTGCTTTACTTCGCGCTGCGCAAGATCGACCTGCTGGCGCTGTTCTCACGCATCAACAATCCGGGCAGCCTGATGTGGATCGGAGCCGCAATCAGCGCGACATTCTTGCAGATCTTCATTGGCGTGTTGCGGTGGCGCGAGATCAGCGCCGAATGCGGCGCCCCACTTCTGCTGCGGCAGGCGATGCGTTACAACGTAATCGGCACCTTCTTCAATCAGACGCTGCCTTCCGCCATCGGCGGCGACGCGGTCAGGCTGTGGCTCGTGGCGCGCGCGGGCGCCGGCTGGCGGGCGGCGACCTATTCCATCTTCGTCGACCGAGCCATCGGCCTGATCGCGCTCGCCGTCATCGTCGTCGCGAGCTTGCCCTGGAGCTACCGCCTGATCGGGGATCCGCAGGGACGCGTCGCCCTCCTGCTCGTCGATTTTGCCGCGCTCGCCGGAGGTCTCGGCTTCCTCGCCTTCGGCTACCTGCAATGGGCGTGGCTGAAACGTTGGTGGGGCACGCTTCACGTACACGCTTGTGCCGTGATCGCCGATCGCGTGCTGCTCAGCGCCCGGCGCGGCCCGAAGGTCGCGCTGCTGTCGCTGCTGGTCCACGTGCTGACCGTGGTGATCGG
>DASUIA010000048.1:0-2389 GCA_036273255.1 Bradyrhizobium sp. | reverse complement strand
GATGCCGTCGAACAAAGCCCGCATGTCGCCGAGATGGCTGACCGGCACGCCGACTTTGCCGACCTCGCCGCGCGCCAGCACGTGATCCGAGTCGTAGCCGGTCTGGGTCGGCAGATCGAAGGCGACCGACAGGCCGGTCTGCCCCTTCGCCAGGTTCTTGCGGTAAAGCGCGTTCGACTCAGCGGCGGTGGAATGCCCCGCGTAGGTGCGGAAGATCCACGGCTTGTCGCGCTGGGTTTTCGGCTCGTTCATCTCGTCGCCTGTGGCGGTGAGATGATTGTGCATTGCAACAGAACAATTGGCAACGGCACAAGCTGCTGCGCGCGGCGCTTTAACGCGCGCAGCGTTAATGCCAGCCGGAAGATGAAAGCGGGTCTAGCGCCTGAACAGGCCGATGATGAAGATCAGCACGCAGGCCCCGACCGTAGATATGACGATCGCGCTCACCCAGAAATTCGCGATCACCGGCAGGTGCAACGCTCCCCACAGCCAAGTGCCGATGAAGGCGCCGATGATGCCGATGATGATGTCGCCGATGATACCGAAGCCGCTGCCGCGCATGATCTTGCCGGCCAGCCAGCCGGCGATCAGGCCGACGATGAGGATGACGATCAGACTGTTGGTCCCGAGCATGACGTGAGTTCTCCCCCCAGCGCATGGCGCCCCAGACAGTCGGCCTGTGGCGGTTTGGTCAAATGATACCGGTGCAGATTAGGTCTGTCAGCGCGCGATCGCATCTTCCGCACTGTTATCTCCGCAATAATCGGCCTGCCGATTCTGTTGCGCTGCAACATTAATTGCGGCACACTGGCCGACAGCAAAAGAGAGGCGCGATGCCGGCTGCCGCACCCAAGCGAAGCGTTGCACCGTTGAAGGACCTCTACCGGGTCGGCGAAGTCCCGCCCCTCGGTCATGTCCCTGCGAAGATGCATGCCTGGGTGATTCGCAAGGAGCGCCACGGGCCGCCGGAAGAATCCTTCCAGCTCGAAGTTGTGCCGACCTGGACCATCGGAGAGGACGAAGTGCTGCTGCTCGTGATGGCGGGCGGCGTCAATTACAACGGCGTCTGGGCCGGGCTCGGCCAGCCGATCTCGACCCTCGACGTGCACAAGCAGCCTTATCACATCGCCGGCTCGGACGCCGCCGGCGTGGTTTGGGCGGTCGGTCCGAAAGTGCGGCGCTGGAAGGTCGGCGACGAGGTCATCGTCCATTGCAATCAGGACGACGGCGACGACGAGGATTGCAACGGCGGCGATCCGCTGCTGTCGCCCTCGCAGCGCATCTGGGGCTACGAGACGCCGGACGGTTCGTTCGCGCAGTTCTGCCGCGTGCAGTCGCGCCAATTGATGCCGAAGCCGGCGCATCTGACTTGGGAAGAATCGGCCTGCTATACGCTCACGCTTGCCACCGCCTACCGCATGCTGTTCGGACATTCCCCGCACACGCTCAAGCCGGGCGATAACGTGCTGGTGTGGGGCGCCTCCGGCGGTCTCGGCGTGTTCGGCGTGCAACTGGTTGCGGCCTCGGGCGCCAACGCGATCGGTATCGTGTCCGACGAATCCAAGATTCAATACGTCATGGATCTCGGCGCCAAGGGCGTGATCAACCGCAAGCAGTTCGACTGCTGGGGCCAGCTGCCGCCGGTCAATTCCGCCGAATACAGCGAGTGGAGCAAGGAAGCGCGCCGCTTCGGCAAGGCGATCTGGGACATCACCGGCAAGCGCGACGTCGACATCGTGTTCGAGCATCCGGGCGAGCAGACCTTTCCGGTATCCTCGATGGTGGTCAAGCGCGGCGGCATGGTGGTGTTCTGCGCCGGCACCACCGGCTTCAACATCACCTTCGACGCGCGCTACGTCTGGATGCGGCAGAAGCGCATCCAGGGCTCGCACTTCGCGCACTTGAAGCAGGCCTCGGCGGCCAACCGCTTCGTGCTCGAGCGCCGCATCGACCCGTGCCTGTCCAAGACCTTCCCCTGGGAGGAGATCCCGAAGGCGCACACCATGATGTGGAAGAACCAGCACCCGCCCGGCAACATGGCGGTGATGGTCGGCGCGCCCGCGATGGGGTTGCGCAGCTTCGAGGACGTACTCGAAGCGGCCGGCGCTTAAGATTTCTTTTCGCGCGCCATCATGATCACCGAATTCAATTCGCCGCCGTAGATGAAGATCGACGCGCAGACGTAGAGAAACACCAGCGCGACCATCGCCGAGGCAAGCCCGGCATACATCGAGACATAGGCGAAGGCGTAACTCGCCAGATAGCGACCGAAGGCCGCGCCGCTCGCCATCCACAGCACCAGCGTCGCCACGATGCCCGGGGCGATTTGCGTGAACGAGCGCCGCCCGGCCGGCAGCCACAGGTGCACGATCATCAGCGCGATCACCAG
>DASUIA010000047.1:0-9782 GCA_036273255.1 Bradyrhizobium sp. | reverse complement strand
TGCGCCAGCACGGCGCCGGCACCCAGCAACAGCGTTCCCACCACTGCGACAGTTCGCATCATCGTTCCGATTTCCCCGGTTTTGGCGCGGCTGCGACACAGCGATCCGCGGCTTTGAACGTTGCAACCCCGCCAGTCGCGTTTCATTCCCGGGCGGACATCACAGACTGTGCCGGCGCTGGTGCTCGCGGATCGCGATCCAGACCCGCTCCGCGGTTGCGGGCATGTCGATGTGGTCGATCCTGTATTCGCGCCACAATCCCTCGATGATGGCGTTGACGACCGCCGGGCAGGAGCCGATCGCGCCGGCTTCGCCCGCACCCTTCACGCCCAGCGGATTGGTCTTGCACGGCACGTTGTGGGTCTCGAACACGAAGGACGGACCGTCGGCCGCGCGCGGCAACGCATAGTCCATGAAAGTGCCGGTGACGAGCTGGCCGTTCGTCGGGTCGTATACTGCCTGCTCCATCAGGGCCTGGCCGATCCCCTGCATCGCCCCACCATGGATCTGGCCCGCCAGCAGCAGCGGATTGAGCGTCACCCCGAAATCGTCGACGATGACGTAGTTCACGATCTGGGTGATGCCGGTGGCGGGGTCGATTTCGACTTCGGCGATATGCGTGCCATTGGGGTAGGTGCCGTCCGCGCTGGCGAATGTCGCGCTGGCCGCCAGCTTCGCGGGATCAACGCCGGGGCGTCCCCCAAGGTCGGCAAAGGAAATCGCGCGATCCGTGCCAGCAATCCGCACGGTACCGCCATCGATTTCGAGGTCGCCGGCGCTGGTTTCCAGCGCTTCCGCCGCAATCTGCTTCAGCTTGTTGCCGAGCTCACCGGTTGCCCGCTCGACGGAGACGCCACCGGTTGGAATGGAAGCCGAGCCGCCGGTGCCGAGGCCGGTCGCGACCTGGTCGGTGTCGCCCTGAACGATGTGAACGCGCTCGGGCGCCAGCCCGAATTGTTCCGCGACAATCTGGGCGTAAGCGGTCTGGTGTCCCTGCCCGCTCGACTGGGTGCCGATCAGGACCGTGACGTCGCCATTGGCATCGAGCCGCACATTGGCGGTCTCCTCGCCCATGGTGCCGCAGATCTCGACATAGCTGGACATGCCGATGCCGCGCACCAGGCCCTGCTTCTTTGCAGCCCTGGCGCGCCTGGGGAAGTCCTTCCAGCCGGCGATTTCCATCGCCCGCTTCATATGCGCGGTGAAATCGCCGGAATCGTAGACCTTGCCGGTCGCGGTCTTGTAGGGCATCGCCCGCGGCGCGATGAAATTCTTGCGCCGGATCGCATCCGGAGTCATTCCGAGCTTCCGCGCAGCCGCGTCGACCAGGCGCTCGACCACGTAAGCGGCCTCGGGACGTCCGGCGCCGCGATAGGCGTCGACCGGCACGGTGTTGGTGAACACCGTGCGTACCCGGCAATGGAAGGTCTGGATGTCATAGAGCCCCGGCAGCATGCCGGCGCCGCCATGGGGAATATAGGGTCCAAAGGTCGACAGATAGGCGCCCATGTCACCCATCAGATCGACATCCATCGCCAGGAACCTGCCGTCTTCGGCGAGCGCCATTCGGGCCCTGGTGACGTTGTCGCGGCCTTGCGCATCACCGATGAAGTGATCGGCACGGTCGGCGGCCCACTTCACCGTCTTGCGCAGCTTGCGCGCGGCAAACGCGACCAGCGCATATTCGCGATAGGGAAAAAGCTTGGTACCGAAGCCGCCGCCAACATCCGGGCATATCACCCGCATGTTTTCGACCGGCATGTTCAGGATGTTCTGGCACAGGATGTCGCGCAGCCGGTGGCTGCCCTGGCTGCCGATGGTCAGTGTCAGGTGATCCCGCTTCGCGTCATATTCGCCGACCACCGCGCGCGTTTCCATGAAATTGGTGACGACACGCGGATTGACGACCGATATCTCGGCAATGGCATGCGCGCTGGCGAACGCAGCTTCGGTAGCCTCGCGGTCGCCGATCGGAACATCGAACAGCACGTTGCCGGGTTGATCGGGCCAGACCTGCGGCGCACCCTTCTTCACCGCGTTGATCACCCCGATCACCGCCGGCAGCGGCGTCCATTCGACCGCGATGGCCTCGATGGCGTCACGCGCAATATCGACGGTTTCAGCGACGACGAATGCAACGGCGTCGCCGACATGCCGCACCTCGCCCTGGGCGAGGATCGGATATGGCGGGCCGGTGAACGGGTCGACTTCGAGGTTGAACAGGCACGGCAAACCACCCAGGTCCTTGACGTCATCGGGAGTCAGGATCGCAGCCACGCCCGGCAGGCCCCGCGCGCGCGCCGCGTCGATGGTGAATTTCGCATGGGCATGCGGCGAGCGCAGCACCAGCGCATGCAGCGCGGCCGACGGCGCGTGATCGTCGGTATAGCGGCCCCTGCCGCGAATGAGCGCATCGTCTTCCTTGCGGAGGACGCTTTGGCCGACGCCGAATTTGATGGGAGCCATCATATCTCCAATTGCGGCTTGGATTTTTCGCCATCTTGCAGCGGATTGCGCGGAAGCGCAAAGGGTTTAACTGTGCAGCAGCGACCTCAGCCAGCTCCTGCCGAACAACAGCAGGACCGATCCGGCGTACACGATCGCGCCAACCATGATCAGCACCAGCAGCGTGGCCTCGTCGCGCAGCGTGCCGAGATGCGCAAACTGCGCCGCCGCAAGCCTTGCCGCAAACCACAGCGCTGCTGCGAGGACGAGGCCGGACACCGCGAACTTGCCAAGCGATCCCAGCAGCCCGCGATCGAAATCGAGATAGCCGGAACGCACCGAAAACCCCAGCACCAGCAAAAGATTGATCCAGGCGCCGGTCGCGGTGGCGAGCGCGAGCCCGACCTGGGCCATCGACCCCATCAGGACGACCTTCAGGAGCACGTTGACGGCAAGCCCGGTCAACGATGCCTTGACCGGCGTCGCCGTATCCTTGCGGGCGTAGAACGCCGCGACCGCGCTGCGGATCGTCACGAACGGAATGAGCCCGACCGCATAGGCGGCGAGCGTGACCGCGGCGGCGGCGGCATCGCCTTTGGTAAAGGCACCGCGCGCGAACAGGGCGCGCATGATGACGTCGGGCACCGTGAGGAACGCGGCGACGAACGGCACGGTCGCCAGCAGGCTGAACTCGAAGGCGCGACGCTGCGACGCCGCGGCGCCGCCGGCATCGCCAGCGGTGATCCGCCGCGACATTTCCGGCAGCAGCACGGTGCCGATGGCGATGCCGATCACGCCGATCGGCAACTGGTAGAGCCGCTCGGCATAATACAGCGCCGACAGCGCGCCGGCCGGCAGGAAGGTAGCGATAATGGTGTCGGCGAACATCGCGACCTGCGTACCCATCGATCCCAGCGTCGCCGGGCCGATCGCACGGAAGAAGGCGCGGACGTCGTCATCGAGCCGCAACGGCGCAAACCGCGGCAGACCGCCATGGCGGGCGAGATCTCCGGCGAGCAGGAAATACTGCAGGAAACCCGAGATCAGCACGCCCCACGCTGCGGCGTGACCGGCGGTCGGGAAGAAGGCCGCCAGCGCCAGCGTCGCCATCATCGAGATGTTGAGAAAGATCGACGCCGCTGCGGCAGTGGCAAAGCGGTGCATCACATTGAGCATGCCGCCATACAGGGTCACCAGCGTGATCAGCAGCAGGTAGGGAAAGGTGATGCGCGTGAGCTCGATGGCAAGCCGGCGCTGTTCGGGCTCATCGGTGAAGCCCGGCGCAAGAACGCTCATGGCCTGAGGCATGAACAGCCAGGCCACGACCAGCAGCACCACTTGTGACAGAAAAAGCAGGGTGAAGATGCGATCGGCGAATAATCGCGCCGAGGTCTCGCCAGCCTTGCCCTGGACATGGGCATAGGCCGGCACGAACGACGCGTTGAACGCGCCTTCGGCAAAGATTGCCCGGAAATGATTGGGCAGCCGGAATGCCACGAAGAATGCGTCCGCCACCGGCCCGGCACCCAGAATCGCGGCCAGCATGATGTCGCGCGCGAAGCCGGTCAGCCGCGAAAGGAACGTATAACCGCCGACGGTGAAGATACGACCGAGCATCAGCGGCTTCTATAGCATGCGGCGGCGCTCCAAAACGGCGAAATCGCCCTGGAGCTCGCGCGGCCCGCTTCGGGCACCCTCTGCGCCGGCCGAATCGGGTCCCGATGACCTTTTCTGCGAGCTACGCCCCGAGCGCGCCGCGCATGGTGGCAATGATCCGCTCCTGCGTCCGCTCGTCGAGATAGGCGTGCATCGGCAGGCTGATGACGTCGCGGGACAGACGCTCGCTCGCCGGCAACCCGCCATCGGCGACCGGGAAGTCCCGATAGGCGGTCTGCTGGTGCATTGATTTCGGATAATAGATCGCGGTCGGAATGCCCTGCGACTTCAGGGCCGCCGCGAAGCCATTGCGATCGATACCGCTGGGCAGCCGGATGGTGTATTGCGCCCAAACCGAGCTGCAGCCGCCGGCAAGCCGCGGGACGCCGACCATGTTGCCGAGTCCTCGCGCATAGCGGTCCGCGACCTTGTCGCGTGCGGCGATCTCGTCCTCGAAGATCCCGAGCTTCTCGATCAGCACGGCGGCCTGTACGGTGTCGAGCCGCCCGGTCAAGCCGAGACGAACGTTGTCGTACTTGTCCGAGCCCTGGCCGTGGACGCGGATGCTGCGCAGCTTTTGCGCCAGTTCGGCATCGTCGGTGAAGATCGCTCCGCCGTCTCCGAAGCAGCCGAGCGGCTTGGCCGGAAAGAAACTGGTCGCGGTCGCAAGACCGAAGGTCCCGAGACGCCGGCCCTTGTAGCTCGCGCCAAACCCTTGCGCGGCGTCATCGAGCACGAATAGGCCTTCGGCGTCGGCAACCTCGCCAATGCCATCATGATCGGCGCTTTGGCCGAAAAGATCGACCGGAATGACGGCGCGCGGCTCGAGGCCGGCGCGGATCGCGGTCGCAATCCCGCGCTTCAGCGAAGCTGCGTCCATGTTGAACGTCGCTTCATCGACATCGACGAATACCGGTGTCGCGCCGGTCAGTGCCACCGCCTCCCCGGTCGCACAGAACGTAAAGGACGGGCAGAACACCGCATCGCCCGCGCCGATGCCTTTCGCCATCAGCACCATCAACAGCGCGTCGGTGCCGCTGGCGCAGCTCACGACATGCCTGGCGCCGCTGAAATCCGCGAGAGCGGCCTCGAGCTGGGCCACTTCCGGGCCGTTGATGAACTGGCAATGAGCAAGCACCCGTCCGACGGCCTCGTCGATGGATTTGCCGAGCCGGCGGCGCTGGGCGCCGATATCGATGAAGGGCACGGGTTCGAGCGGCATATGCTGGTTCATGGCGCCTTGCGGAAATTCAAAAAGCCGGTCTAGCCGACGACGCGCCGCGGGCCCTTGCGGGCCGGCGATGCCGCGGCGGGCCTCGCGGGAGTTTCCAGGCAGCGGGTCGCGATTTCCAGGCTCGCCACTGCTTCCTCGCCGGTCACGGCGGATATGCCGCCGGCCCGGACCGAATCGAGGAACGCAATCAATTCGGCGCGCAGCGGTTCATCATGGCCGACCGGGAGATGGCGCATCGAGTAGCTGCCGTCCGGCTGGAAACCGAAGCATTCGGTCACCTGGCGGGTCAGCAGATCGCCCATGACATACTTGCCGCGGGTGGCGACGGTGACGTTGCGCGCCTTGAACGGCGTGAGCCAGTTGGTGTTGATGTGCGCGAGCACGCCGGAGGCCGTGCGGAACTGCAACAGCGCGATATCCTCGCGCTCGGCAACGGCGCTGGAGAGCTGCGGCTGCACCTCCACAATGTCGGATTCGGTGAACCAGCGGATCAGATCGATGTCGTGTACCGCAAGATCGATTACCACGCCGACATTCGACATTCGCGGCGGAAACGGTCCGACGCGCGTGATTGCGATCGAAAGGATGTCTTCGCCTGAAATCGCATGCTTGATGGCGGCGACCGCCGGATTGAAGCGCTCGACGTGACCGACCATCAAGGTGACGCCGGCGCGGCGAGCCGCCGAGACGATGTCGCGTCCCTCCTCGACCGAGGACGCGATCGGCTTTTCTACCAGCACGTGGATGCCTTGTGCGATGCAGGCGAGCGCGATCTCGTGATGCAGGTGGGTCGGTGCGGCAATGGTCACGGCGTCGACGCCTTTCGCGACCAATGCCTCCAGGGTCGCAAAGGTATGACACCCCGTCATTTCCGTGGCACGAGCCCGATGCGCCGGCAGCGGATCGACAACCCCGACCAGCGTCGTGTCCGGCAAGCCGGCCAGCACGCGGGCATGGTTGCTCCCCATGACGCCCGCTCCGACGACGCCGACGCGAAGCGACGCCTCAGCCTGTGCGTCCGCTTTGGAAACCATATAGTTCAACCTCGGTCATTTCTGCTTGAGTAGTATCCGGTGGTCTCCCTAGCACGTCGTGACAGATGTGGCGAATGCCGAGCGGAGATCCCGGACACGTTTTGATTCAAAAGATTACACGGATTCGCTGGCAATTGGCACGCGAACAAGGCCAGAACGATTCTGGCACGCGTCCAGATGATTCGCAGTGATTCGCGGTGGCCGATCAGGATCGACGATAGTCGTCCTCGATTCGAATGATGTCGTCCTCGCCAAGATAGCTTCCGGTCTGGACCTCGATCAATTCGAGCGGAATCTTGCCGGGATTTTCCAGCCGATGCGTCGCGCCGATCGGAATGTAGATCGATTCGTTCTCGTGCACGACCTTGACCAGATCGTTGACCGTCACCTGCGCCGCTCCGCGCACCACAATCCAGTGCTCGGAGCGATGATGGTGCTTCTGCAGCGAGAGCCGGCCGCCCGGCTTTACCGTGATACGCTTGACCTGATGACGTTCACCATTGTCGACCGACTGATAGGAACCCCAGGGGCGATGCACCTTGAGATGCTCCTCGGTGACCTGCGGCGCTGCGGTTCTCAGTCGCGCGACCAGCCGCTTCAATCCATTGGCGTCTTCCTGGCGGGACACCAGCACGGCATCCTGGGTCGCCACCACCACCAGATCGTCGACCCCTTCCAGTGCCACCAGCGCCCCGTCGGTCGACACATTGCAGTTGCGCGAGTCCTCGAAAACGGCGGCGCCCCGCGCGGCGTTGCCCTCGGCATCCTTGTCCGACAGTTCCCACACCGCATGCCACGAGCCGACATCGGACCAGCCGCAGGCCACCGGCACCACCGCGGCCCGTGCGGTCTTTTCCATCACCGCATAATCGATCGAAATCGCCTCCGTCGACCCGAACGCAGTGGGCTCGAGCGTGACAAATCCGAGGTCGCGTCCGGCCCTGGTCACCGCATCGGTGACGGCCTCGACGCTCGCCGCGTCGACGCTGCGGTATTCGTCGAGCAGAACGGAGGCGCGGAACATGAAGTTCCCGCTGTTCCAGAGATAGCCCGACTTGACGTATTCGGCCGCAGTCGTCGGATCGGGTTTTTCGACGAACTTCGCCACCGACCGAACCTCACCCGAAATGAGGTCGCCGGAGCTGATATAGCCGTATTCGGTGGCGGCGCGCTCGGGCTTGATGCCGAAGGTCACGATACGCCCGGCATCGGCTGCGACCAGCCCCTGCCGGCAGGCGGCTACAAAGGCCGCGGTATCGCCCACGACGTGATCGGCAGCGAGCGCCAGCACGACGGAATCCTTGTCGCGCATCTGCGCAAAGACCGCGCCCGCTGCAATGGCCGGCCCGGAATCCCGTCGCATCGGCTCGAGCAGGACATCGGCTTCGAGTCCGATCTCGGCCAGTTGTTCGGTCACCATGAAGCGATAGGCGGTGTTGGTGATGACGATCGGACGCTCGAACAACGAAGCGTCCGACACCCGCAGTATGGTATCCTGAAATGTCGAGCGCGGACCGAACAGCGGCAAAAACTGCTTTGGATGCACCGCGCGCGAGGCCGGCCACAGCCGCGTTCCGGCGCCGCCGCACATGATCAGGGGAACAATACGTCTGTCCATCCGCGCCTCAAATCCTGTAATGGCCGCGATACCACGCCACAAACTCGCGAATGCCATCCGCAATCGGGGTGTCGGGCCGAAAGCCCACGTCGCGCATCAAGTCCCCGACATCGGCGAAGGTCTCGGTGACATCTCCAGGCTGCATCGGCAACATCTCCTTGATGGCCTTGCGGCCCAACTCCTGCTCCAGAAGTGTCACCACATGCATGAGCTGTTCGGGGTGCTGGTTACCGACATTGTAAACCCGCGCCGGCGCGCCGCCGGCGCGATCGGCATTGCCGGGAATTCGATCGACAACGCGAGATACTACACGTGACACGTCATCGATATGGGTGAAATCGCGGCGCATCTTGCCATGGTTAAAAAGCCTGATCGGCGTACCTTCGAGGATCGCCTTGGTAAACAGGAAAATCGCCATGTCCGGCCGGCCCCACGGTCCATAAATGGTAAAGAACCGCAGCCCGGTGACCGGGAGACGGTAGAGATGGCTGTAGGAATACGCCATCAATTCGTTGGCCTTCTTGGTCGCGGCGTAGAAACTGACGGGATGGTCCGTTCTGTCGTCGACCGAAAATGGCACCTTGCCGTGAGCGCCATAGACCGACGATGACGATGCGTACACCAGATGACGGCACTGATTGTGCCGGCATCCTTCCAGCACGTTGGCAAAGCCATCGAGATTGGCATCGACATAGGCGTGGGGGTGATCGATCGAATGTCGCACTCCGGCCTGCGCCGCAAGATGCACGACCACCTCGAAGCGATGGCTTGCAAACAGCGACGCGATCGCCGGACGATCCACGAGGTCGGCTTGCACAAAGGTGAAGCGGGGATGTTGGCGCAGGATCTGCAGCCGGGCCTGCTTCAACGCCGGATCGTAGTAGTCGTTGAGACTGTCGAGACCGACGACGTCGCGGCCTTCGGCAAGCAACCGGCTCGCGGTGTGGAAGCCGATGAAGCCCGCCGCCCCCGTGACCAATATTGCTCGATTCGACATCATATCCCCAGAGGCTCGCGGCGGGAATCTGCCGCGCCGGTCCGGCCGCGCCTGTTTAGCCGCGGTATCGAGGATGCCGCAATAACCCGTTTGCCCGGCTATTGCCAGATCGGCTCTAAAACCATACCAAGGCAGCGAAGTTCGGCGCACCGCGTCGAGTTGCGCTGTTTTGATACCCTTCTCAAACCTGGCGAGCGCGATGCGCCGGATCCTGCTTTCGACGCTGAAAATACTGATCTCCGCGGCCCTGCTCTATTTTTCGCTGCGCAAGGTCAACCTGTCGGACCTCGCCTCGCGCATCGATATTGCAAGCCTGGGCTGGATCGGCCTCGCGATCGCGGTGACCTTCCTTCAAATCCTCCTCGGCGCGCTGCGCTGGCGCGAAATCAGCGGCGAATGCGCCGCCGCACTGACGACGAAACAGGCGATGCGTTTCAATCTGATTGGAACGTTCTTCAACCAGACGCTGCCATCCTCGATCGGCGGCGACGCGGTTCGGCTCTGGCTGGTGGCGCGCGGCGGCGCCGGCTGGCGCGCTGCGACTTATTCCATTTTCGTCGACCGCGCTATCGGCCTGATCGCGCTCGCGATCATCATCGTTGCGAGCCTGCCGTGGAGCTACGATCTGATCCGCGATACCGACGGGCGATCGGCGCTGCTGCTGATCGATTTCGCCTCGCTCGCCGGCGGGTTGGGGTTTCTCGCGCTTGGCTGGCCGCGCTGGCCATGGCTCAAGCACTGGTGGGGAACGCACCATCTCCATGCCTGCGCGGTGATCGCCAACCGGGTGATTTTCAG
>DASUIA010000046.1:0-2450 GCA_036273255.1 Bradyrhizobium sp. | reverse complement strand
GGCACCGATCGGATGGCCCAGCGCGATCGAGCCGCCGTTGACGTTGACCTTGTCACGGTCGAGCTCGAGGTCGCGGATGAATTTTTCCGCGACCACCGCAAAGGCCTCGTTGACCTCGAACAGATCGATGTCGTCGACGGTCAGGCCGGCCCGCGCCAGCACCTTCCTCGTCGCCGGCACCGGCGCATTCAGCATCAGGGTCGGCGAGTCCCCCATGTTGGCGGTCGCAACGACGCGTGCGCGCGGCCTCAGGCCATGCGCCCTGGCATAGTCAGGCGAGGCAAGCAGAATTGCCGCCGAGCCGTCGACCACACCCGATGAATTGCCGGCGTGGTGGATGTGATCGATCGCAAGATCGGGAAATTTCTGCAGGATCAGGTTGCGGTAAGTTGTGCCTTTGTCGTCGAGCGGATAGTCCGCGACGGCCGTGAAGGCCGGCTTCAGCGCCGCCAGGCCATCCAGGGTGGTCTGCGGCCGCGGATATTCCTCCCTGTCGAGCGCGAGGCTGCCGTCCTCCCGATGGACGGGAACGAGGCTCCTGTCGAAATAGCCGTTCGCGATCGCGTGCGCCGCCCGCTTCTGGCTTTCGAGCCCGAGCCGGTCGACATCGTCCCGCGTGATGCCTTCGAGCGTCGCCACCGCGTCGGCGCAGACGCCCTGATGCGATTGCGGATGCCGGGCGCGCAAGCGCAAATTGCCGGCATCCATCATGAATGGACCGCCGCCGCGCCTGCCTTCCATCGACATCATCTCGGTGCCGCCGGCGATCACCAGATCTTCGGCACCGGACATGATGGCGTTGGCCGCCATGATGGCGCTGGTGATCCCGGAGCCGCAGAACCGATCCAGCGTGACGGCGCTGGCCTTCACGTCATAGCCGGCATCGAGCGCCGACATTCGCCCGAGGTCGCCGCTCTGAGGTCCCAGTTGCGCGCTGGTGCCCCAGACGATGTCGTCGACATCGGCAGTATCAATCCCGGTGCGCTCGGCCAGCGCGCGCAGCACGGTTGCGCCGAGCTGCTGTGGATGAATGCCCGACAGCGCGCCCTTGCCAGCCTTGCCGATGCCGCGCGGGGTGCGGCAGGCGTCGATGATCCACGCATCCGTCATGGGCTCCTCCCTCGAAATCATTGGGGGAGACCAAACGCAATCCGGCTCAGCTTGTCCAGATGCTTCAACGCCCCGTTGCGAGAAATCCGGCGGGGACGCACGGCGAAGGCCCTTCACTCCGGCACAAAGGCGTCCGCAAGCAAGGCCATTCAATGAATGGCAGCGTACATGATCTTCTCTTCGGTCGCCTCCAGTGCGGAAAATTCCTCGACCACCTTGCCCTGGCGGCTGACCAGGATGCGGTCGGACAACGCCAATATCTCCGGCAGGTACGACGAGATCACCACGACGGCCTTGCCTTCATCGGCGAGCCGATTGATCAGTTCGTGGATTTCGACGATCGCTCCAACGTCGACGCCGCGGGTCGGCTCGTCGAAGATGATGAGGTCCGGCTCCTGGGCAAGCGACTTCGCGATCACGACCTTCTGCTGGTTTCCGCCCGAGAGCTCCACGACCTTGCCCCGGGTGCCGATGGCACGCACTTTCAGCCGGGAGATCCAGCTGTCGCCGGAACGCTGCGCGTCCCGGTTCGACAGGAAGAAGCGGCCCCGCGGAAACTTGGCGAGAATGCCGAGATAGATGTTGCGCGCGACCGACATCGTCTCGAAGAAGCCTTCGACCTTGCGGTCCTCCGTGACATAGGCGATGCCGGCGCGCACCGCCGGCGCCGGAACCCGGTAACGGACCGGCTTGCCGCGCAGCAGGATTTCGCCGCCATGAAAGAAATCCCGTTTCAGAACGCCGGCCACGATTTTGAACGTCTCGGTGCGCCCCGCCCCGACCAGTCCGAACACCCCGGTGACCTGGCCGGCAAATACCGACAGCGAATTGTTCTTCACCATCGGCGCCATCTTGAGGTTATGCACCGTCAAGATTCGCTCGCCGGCGGCACGCACTGCGGTCTTTCGCGTGCCGTACAGCGTGTTCGACAGATCGCGGCCGACCATCGCCTGCACGATCCTCGCGCGATCGAAGGCGGCGGCGTCATCGGTGACGACATGCTTGCCGTCGCGCAACACCGTGATCCGGTCGGCGAGCAGCAGCGCCTCTTCGATCGCATGGGAGATGAAGACGACCGAGACCCCTCGCTTTTTCAGCGATCGCACCAGGTCGAAAAAGTAGTTCTTCTCCTCGGGGGTCAGCGACGCCGTGGGCTCGTCGAAAATAATGACCTGCGCCTGATGCAGCACCGCACGCGCGATTTCGACCATCTGCTTCTTGGCGGCGCCGAGCAGTCCGACGGTCGTGGTCGGCGTCACGTCGAAATTCAGCGATTGCAGGAACTGCTGGGCCGCGATGTAGATGCCGCGCAGCCGGTTGTAGAATTTTTCCTGACCGAG
>DASUIA010000045.1:0-2129 GCA_036273255.1 Bradyrhizobium sp. | reverse complement strand
CAGCGTGTCGCCGGGCCGCGCCGGCGACGTGGTGAAGCTGCTGCCGGGTATTTCCTCGGATTCATAGAGCGGATGCCGCGCGGCGATGGCCTCCGATACGTCGATCGGCAGGAATGTCGGCTCGCCGCGCAGCCGCGCGGTCGCCGTGATCGCCTCCAGCAGCAGCTTGTTGTCGGTCGGGCCGACCATCATGAAGGCGTCGACGGACTGATCGCGCACCATTTCGCCGATCTGGTCGGTGCCGAATTGCGAGACCTGCACCTTGTCGGGGTCAACGCCGGACTCCTTCAGGATCACGCGGAACAGCGTGACATTGACCATGGTGCGGCCGACCACGCCGACGCTATGGCCGGACAGGTCCTCGATCGCCTTGATTTTGGCCTTGGTCTCCTTCTTCGCCCCCTTGGGCACAGGCCCCGTGGGCGCCCACAGCACCACCACGTTTTTGCGCATGATGGCGACCGACTCCGCCCCCTCCGGCATGTCTTCATCAGTGCGTCCGACCGCAAGATCAGCCGTGCCGGCGCCAAGCGCGGCGAGGCTGTCGACCGGGCCTGCGGTCGTGATCACGGTGAGACGAACCGAGGCGCTTTCAGTCGCAAAGTTCTGCGCCATCGCCTGGATGAGCTGAAGGTCATCGCTGCCGGACGGCCCGACCGCGATCCGCAACGTCGTCGGGCGCAGCATGATGAAGGCGACCCCGACCGCCGCTGCAAAGAACAGCAGACCGGCGGCCAGCACCAGGAACGGAGAGCCTTTTGCTTTGCGCCCGCGCAGCGAGAGTTCGGCGGGACCGGATGAGCCGTGCAGAGAAGACATCTTGCCGCCAGGCCATGAAAAAAGGCGGTCACCATAGCACGCCGGCAACCGCCGGTCATGGCTGATGCCGCCTTCGCGTTTCTGTTATGCTGTCCGTCTTAACGAGGTCGACACCGGCATGTACCAGCCGCCCGCCTTTCGCGAGGACCGCATCGAAGTTCAGCATGCGCTGATCCGCAACCATCCTTTGGGCTTGTTGATCACCGCGGGCCCGGCCGGCCTCCTCGCCAATCTCTTTCCTTTCCTGCTCGACGCCGACGGTGCGGAAAAGGGTACGCTTCGCGTGCACATGGCGCGCGCCAATCCGCAATGGCACGAGCTCGAGGTGGTCGAGGAGTGTCTCGTCGTGTTCCAGGGTCCGCAGGATTACGTGACGCCGTCCTGGTATGCGACCAAGCGCGAGACCGGCAAGGTGGTGCCGACCTGGAATTACGCGACCGTACATGCCTGGGGCAGGCCGCGCGTGATGAACGATGATGCGTGGCTGCGCCGGCAGATCGAGGATCTCACGGCGAGCCGTGAGGCACGTCGTGCCGAGCCCTGGCACGTCGACGACGCGCCGGCGGATTTCGTCGCCATGCAGATGCGCGCGATCGTCGGCATCGAGATTCCAATTCTGAGAATCGAGGGCAAGTGGAAGATGAGCCAGAACCGCCCCGAAGCCGATCGCGCCGGCGTCATTGCCGGATTCCGTGGGGCTGGCGAGGCCGGTGAGGCGGTCGCGGCGCTGGTCGAGGAGCGTGGCGCGAGTTTGAAGAAGTAACGGCCGCAGCATGATCCGGAAAAGTGTGAAGCGGTTTTCCGAAAGGATCATGCTCGAGAAGTGATTTGCGGAAGCAGGTCTGTCCTTGTCAGCCCCGTGTCATGGACAGCGTCAAGCCTTTGCTGCGCGGCTGCTTCAATTTGCCCCTTGCGTCGTCGCAATTTCGACGCCGACTCAGGCGAATCTCCCAACCATTGTTTTGTTCACCGGACGGACTCGGCGGGGTTCAGTTGCAGGGGGTTTGTGATGGGAAACGCGTTTCCGCCCGCCAATAGTGCAGACCGTGTGTCCGCCTCGCATCTCGAGGACGACGACGGTTTTGACACCGATATCGATCACGAAGTTGTCCTGCTGTTGCAGGAGAACGCCCGGCTACGGGCGCTGGTGACCCAGCTCTCCAGCCTCGTGCTCAAGCACGTCGTCGACCAGAAATAACGGCCACCGTCCCGGGTTCGGCTCGTTTTCACGCTGAGGCTTCCGGTCCTGCGCGCCCTCTGCTATGAGGCTGCGAGCCTGAAAAGGGCGCGCGGTCCCGTAGCTCAGCTGG
>DASUIA010000044.1:0-2170 GCA_036273255.1 Bradyrhizobium sp. | reverse complement strand
GCGAGCGTCAAGTCCTGCGCCTCCTCGACCATCCTGCGGGCCGCACTTCAGCATGGACCGCCGGGTCAGGTGTATAGCCCGGGGACATCACTGACAGGTGTCCGGGGACATAGCTGACACATCATTGCATGGATTCGGCTTGAGGGAGGCCATCCATGCCTTGGCAAGAGGTGTCGGCAATGGACCAACGGAGTGAGTTTGTTCGCCTAGCGCTGCAGGAGGGGGCGAACCGGCGCGAGCTGTGCCGGCGGTTCGGCATCAGCCCTGATGTCGGTTACAAATGGCTCCGGCGTTTTAAGGCAGGCGATGAAGAGCTGGCGGATCGCTCACGGCGCCCGCACAGCAGCCCGAACTGCAGCACGGCATCGACCGAAGCGCGCGTGCTTGCGGTACGTGATGATCACCCGGCCTGGGGCGCCCGTAAGATCGCCCGCTGCCTCGAGCGCGATGGCGGCAAACCGCCGGCGCGCTCGACGGTGCATGAGATACTACGCCGGCACGATCGGATCCGGCCGCTGCTTGGCGGCTTGAGCGCCACCCAGCGTTTTGAGAAAGAGGCGCCAAATCTGCTGTGGCAGATGGACTTCAAGGGATGGGTGCCGTTTGTTGGCCAAGGCCGCTGTCATCCGTTGACGATCGTCGACGACCATTCGCGCTATGCGGTGTGCCTTGCGGCCTGCGGCAATCAACAAAGCGGCACGGTGCAAGGCCATTTGGAGACCGTCTTCCGTTGCCATGGACTGCCAGAAGCCTTGTTTGTCGATAATGGCTCGCCGTGGAGCGATTCTGGCGGGCATCCCTGGACCCGGTTGGCAGTATGGCTACTCAAGCTCGGCATCAACGTCATTCATAGCCGGCCCTATCACCCGCAAAGCCGCGGCAAGAACGAGCGCTTCCATCGCACTCTCAATGCCGAAGTATTGGCATTGCGCCGCTTCCGCGACCTCGCCGAGGCGCAGCATGCCTTCGATCGATGGCGCATCGTCTACAACTTCCACCGACCCCATGAAGCGCTCGACCAGGAGGTCCCCGCCAGCCGCTACAAAACCAGCGAGCGTGCCATGCCTGATCGCCTGCCGCAGATCGAATATGACACCGACGAGATCGTCCGCACTGTCGGCGTCAGCAAGGACTACGTCAGCTTCAAGGGACGGCTCTGGAACGTACCGCAGGCCTTTCGCGGCGAGCGTGTCGCCATTAGGCCGCTCGCAGCCGACGGCCGATACGGTGTCTTCTTCGGTTCGCACCAGATCGCAACAATCGACTTGACGCGTCCCAAACGTGTCAGCCATGTCCCCGGACAGGTGTCCGCTATGTCCCCGGGCTAAACACTTGACCCGGTGGTCCATGCTGAGGCGCTGCTAGGGAAGAGCGACGGCGAGTTTCAGAAAGCGTCTCTGCCACATGGATTGCCGGGTCGAGCCCGGCAATGACGAGGTGAGGACGTTGCGCGGTGCCGCGCTTCAAATCCGGTCGGGAAACCGGATGATGAAGTTGTCGCGGTTCGGCATTTTGATCTTGGGCAGAGTCTGCGCGTTCATTTCCTCGTCCGCGGGGATCAGCTTGTTGGCGGCGAACAGATAAGCGCAGAGCGCGTAGACTTCGTCGTTCGACAGGCTACCCGGCGTCGGCCACGGCATGGCGCGGCGGATGTAGTCGAACAGCGTGGTCGGCGTGCCCCAGAAATTGGCGATGGTCTTGTTGGCCGAAATGCCGGGCGCAGTCAGCGACGGGCTGCCGACCAGCATGTTGGCGGTGCCGCCCTTGCCGCCTTCGCCGTGGCAGAGCGCGCAGCCTTTTTCGGCAAACAGTTTTTCGCCTTGCGCCGCGGTGCCGCTGCCGGGGGGGAGTCCGGTGCCGTCGGGCAGGATGAAGATGTCCCAGGCTTTGAGGTCCGACGGCGCGATCGGCTTGCCGAGGCCGGGCGAGTCGGCGGCATGGGCGGCGGCGGTGAAGGCCAGCGCAGCGAACAGACCGAGGCCGATGCGGCGCGAACGCTTAGACATAGACATGCTTGATCTCCCCGCTGGCCGCGATGCCCCACGAGGTGAGGCTGTTGTAGTGATTGTTGGGGAAGGCGTAGGGGCTCTTCACCGGCTCCTTGGTCTGGCCGCGGTGGGCGACGAAATCGGCGCGCAGCGGCTGCACCGCGCTGGAATCGTCCCAGGCG
>DASUIA010000043.1:0-7689 GCA_036273255.1 Bradyrhizobium sp. | reverse complement strand
TTCCCAGAACAACCACTCGTCCATCTTCGCCGCGGCAAAGTCATCGGCCGGAATGAGATCGCTGCCACGGGCGAGGTATCGGATGATGGCGTTGGATTCCGCCAGCACCCGGCCGTCGTCGAACTCGACGGTCGGCACCTGCCCGGCGCTGTTCAGCCTGAGGAACTGCGTCGTGCGGGTTTCACGCTTGCGTGTGTCGATGTCGATCCAGCCATAGGGCAGCCCGAGGACATCGCAGACCCACTTCACTTTCAGGCAGTTGCCCGAATTGGTGTCGCCATAGATCTTCATGGGTTGCGCGGCTTCCTTGATAGCAGCGACATCGGACCAGCCGCGTCATTTGCTGTCAAGCCGGCAAGCGCACGGCCGCGGTCAGAACTTGTAGCCGATCCCGGCGTGCACGCTGTTCAGCGTCACCACCGTGTTTTCCATGGAAATGAACTTGATGTATTCCCATTCGCCGCGCACGAAGACGTTGGAACCGAGCATGTATTCCAGGCCGATGCCGCCGGTCCAGCCAGCCACGAAGTTGTTGGTCCGCTCCTGGGACTGGGTCTGCGATTGCGCCGGAACGGGTTGGTTGGGAGGACCAAATGTCGTGGTCGTGGTACCGCCGCCGGGAGTAGTGATGGTCTGATATTGTGTCAGAGTGACATCGCTGGTCACGCTGCGCGAAATATCCATGCGGCCCACGGCAAGGCCGCCGAATATGTACGGCAGGAAGTCGCCCGTCGCCCAGCCCGCACGGCCCCTGAATGTGATGACATCCTTGATCTGCGCCGCGGCCTTGCCCGTGAGCGTGACGTCATAGGCGTCGGTAATGCCCGGAGGCGGTGTATCGCCGGGCGGATTCACAATTCGAAGCGAGTTGGAGCCACTGGTCGAGGTTGCGAGATCGACGAGGTAATTGTAGTTCGCTTCGATGCCGAACACGAGGTCTTCCCATTGATAGTTGCGCCCGACGAATGCGCCGAAGCCGGAAGCCTGCCCGTTGGTCTTGTTCAGCAGCGACCAATTCGCCGTCGGCTGCTGAAGCACGCTGTCGCGAAAGATGAAATTGGTCAGGCCGACCACGGCCTGACTGAAATCCGTTGCGCTGGACGAATAGGCGGCCTGGCCGCCGGCATACCAGCCATCCCAGTTTCGGGTCGGCGCCGGTTCGCCGGGAAAGCTACCGCGAAGATAGTCGGGCATGTCGGCGGCATGCGCACCCGCCACCGTTCCGAACAGCATCGCAGCCAGCAGAAACCTACGCATCGTGACATTCCCCTCGATCACTCCGAACACGCGCCGATCATCGCTCGTTAACCTTAACCAATCGTTGTCGCGGGGCGTTCGGTGGTACGAATTCCTGCTGGCGGCGCATCCACGCCCTCACTGTCATCCCCGCGCAAAGCGGGGGATCCAGTACGCGCCTGTCCCCATCGTCATGGCCGGGCTCGTCCCGGCCATCCACGCCTTTGACGTGGCGCGATTCGAAGACGTGGATGCCCGCAACAAGTGCGGGCATGACGGGTCGGCGATTGTGGTTGCCGGAATTTCTGGTGCCGGCGCAAAGCAAAGCGGCGCGGGAAGATCCCGCGCCGTTAACAAAGATTAAGAAGTGATACCAACCGCTGTTGGCCGTGCCCCATCCACATCGTCATGGCCGGGCTCGTCCCGGCCATCCACGCCTTTTGTCGTGGCGCGATTCGAAGACGTGGATGCCCGCAACAAGTGCGGGCATGACGAGTCCTTGGCCGTGCTCCATCCACATCGTCATGGCCGGGCTCGTCCCGGCCATCCACGCCTTTGACGTGGCGCGAGTAGAAGACGTGGATGCCCGCAACAAAGTGCGGGCATGACGAATAGGCCGATGCAGGCGCCCAATCAGCCTTTGGTGATCAGCGGCGGCGGCGCGTAGACCGGCGGGCTCATCAGTTCCCAGCGGACGCCGAGCTTCACGTCCTGCGAGGTGATGTCCTTCATCACGAAGCCGCTGCCGTTGACGACGGTGACGCCATCGAAGGAATTGGTCGGGCCGGTGACGCCATCGCCGAGGTTGATGTAGCGATAGGCCAGTTCGACCGTGAACCCTGGCGTGACCTCGTAGGCCAGACCTGCATGGAGCGCCCAGGCAAAATTCCACTTCGAACCATCGCCGGCGAAGGTCGAGGAAAGCGTGGGAGGGCCACCGTTGATGATGACGCCATCGTCGCGGAAGCCGCTGATGGTGTTGCGCGACATGCCGATGCCGGCGCCGACGAACGGGGTCACACACCACCAGGTGCCGAGGTCGACATAGCCATTGGCCATCGCCACCCATTCGGACTTGCTGCCGGAATAGTTGTCGGTCTCGGCAAAGCCGGGCGCGATCACACCGGACGGGCTGAACTGCGAGCCGTGAAAGTTGGCGCGGCCGCGGAATTCGCCGGTCAGATCGGCGCGGAACCAGTTGTTGAAGCGATAGCCGACGCCGAGGTCATAGGAGGTCGAACTGTCGAATCCAAACCCGGTGTTCTGAAAGCCCGCGGGAAACGGCGCCGTCGCAAGCGTGAGGTCCTTCAGGCTCTGGTTGGTCATGCCGATGTCGCCGCGCAGATACCAGCCGCCGAAATCCACGACCGGCGGCGGCACATAGGGCGGCGGCATGATCGGCATGTCGGCTGCGAACGCCGCCGAGGAGAACAGGGATGCCGCTCCGGCGGCGATGAGGAACTTGACGCTACGCATTTGGCTTCGTCCTTTTGGCCGGTGAGGCAATCAGCGGAGGCCCCACGTCGAAAACTCACGGTGCGGACGATGGCACCAAATGCTTAAGCGCCGCTTAACCCTAATTTTTAGGGTTGATAATCTGACAACGTGGTTCAACAACGAATGCGCGGCACACGAATGCGGCGCCGACAAATGCTAACAGTCCATTGATGAGGTCGCGAACTGCTCTGCTCGCCGATGCGACTCAGTGCGCGGTTTTCGGCATCTTCGGCAGGAACACCGCGAGCAGTCCAAGCGCGGGCAGGAACGCACAGATCTGATAGACAAACCCGATGCCGGTATGGTCGGCGACCCGGCCGAGAACCGCCGCGCCGAGACCGCCGATGCCGAAGGCGACGCCGAAAAACACCCCGGAGATCATGCCGAACCGATGCGGCATCAATTCCTGCGCGAATACGATGATCGACGACGTTGCCGAAGAGATGATCAGCCCGATGAATACCGTCAGCACCGCGCTCGTGAACAGCCCGACATGGGGCAATGCCAGCGAGAACGGCAGCGCGCCGAGAATCGAAAACCAGATCACGTATTTGCGGCCGAAGCGATCGCCCAGCGGGCCACCGAAGAATGCGCCCACCGCGTTGGCGGCAAGGAAAATGAACAGATAGAGCTGGGCCGCCTGGGTCGAGACGCCGAATCGGTCGATCAGATAGAAGATGTAGTAGCTCGACAGGCTCGACACATAGAGCTGCTTCGAGAACAGCAGCGCCACCAGCACCCCCAATGCGATCATGACGCGACGGGAGTTCGGCGCTTCCGGGTGCGGCTCGGCCGGCCTGAATTTCCTGGCTGCGATCTGCGGCTTGTACCAGCGCCCGATCCGCCACAGGATGACGATGGCGAGGAACGCGATCGAGGAAAACCAGGCGATGCTCGGCTGGCCGAACGGCACCACGATCAATGCCGCGAGGACCGGACCCATCGAGGTCCCGAAGCTGCCGCCAAGTTGAAACACCGATTGCGCGAAGCCGTAGCGGCCGCCGGACGCAAGCCGGGCGATGCGCGCCGATTCCGGATGGAACACCGCCGAACCCAGCCCGATCAGCGCCGCCGCGACCAGGATGACGACGTAGTGATGCGCGGCGCTCAGCAGCAGCAGGCCGAAAAAGGTGGACCCCATGCCGATGGCGAGCGAGAACGGCTGCGCCTTCTTGTCGGTGAAATGCCCGACCAGCGGCTGCAGCAGCGACGCCGTGAACTGGAACGCCAGCGTGATCATGCCGATCTGGGCGAAGTCGAGCGCGTAGTTGTGCTTCAGGATCGGATAGATCGACGAGATCAGCGACTGCATGGTGTCGTTGAGGAAGTGCGAGAAACTGATTCCGGCGAGCACGATGTAAGCCGGCCCGGCCGCCGCCGCCGTCCTTGCAACGGTCACGTCGGATACGATCACCGGCTCGACCAGTGCTTCTTCGAAGACGACGACAGGCTTGTTCAACGGGCAGTTCCCAAGAGATTTGCAGAGAGATTCGCAGAGAAATTCGCCGAGAGATTCGCAGGTAGATTCGCGGCGCGAGGCGCCTTACCTACGCTGCGCACGACGGGCCGACCAGCACCAATAGATAATGGCTGCGATGCGAATGGAGCCGTTCAGGCCGCCGCTGCTTCGCCAAGCGCCGAGACGATGCGATCGACCACTTCCTCGACCAGGATGCGGTCGTCGCCCTCGCCCATGACGCGGATCACCGGCTCGGTGCCGGACGAGCGGACCAGCAGCCGGCCATGGCCGTTGAGGCGTTGTTCACCGGCGACGATCGCCGACTTGACATCGGCATCGTCGAGCGGCTTGCCGCTGCGGTAGCGCACGTTCTTCAGGATCTGCGGCAGCGGGTCGAAGCGGTGGCAGACTTCCGACACCCGCCGGCGCAGCTTCTGCACCACTGCGAGGACCTGCAAGGCCGCGACAAAGCCGTCGCCGGTGGTGGTGTAGTCGGACAGGATGATGTGACCCGACGGCTCGCCGCCGAGATTGTAACCGCGGCTCAGCATCTGTTCGAGCACGTAGCGATCGCCGACCGGCGTGCGAACGAGCTCGATGCCCTGGCTCTCGAGGAAACGCTCCAGCCCGAGATTCGACATCACGGTGGCGACGATGCCGGGCTTGGCGAGGCGGCCGTCTTCCTTCCAGCTTTGCGCGATCACCGCGAGCAACTGATCGCCATCGACGAGATGGCCGCGCTCGTCGACCAGGATCACCCGGTCGGCATCGCCATCGAGCGCGATGCCGATGTCGGCGCGCATTTCGCGCACCTTGCGGCTCAGCGCCTCCGGCGAGGTCGAACCGCATTCCTTGTTGATGTTGAAGCCGTCCGGCTCGACGCCGATGGAAATGACGTCGGCACCAAGCTCCCACAGGGCTTCCGGCACCACCTTGTAGGCGGCGCCGTTGGCGCAATCGACCACGACGCGCAAGCCGTCCAGGCTGAGGTCGCGCGGCAGCGTGCGCTTGGCGAATTCGATGTAGCGGTCATGCACGCCGTCGATGCGGCGGGCGCGCCCGAGACTGGCGCTCTGCGCCAGCCGCTTGTCGAGCGATTCGTCGAGCAACTGCTCGATCTGCTTCTCGACGTCATCGGACAGCTTGAAACCCTGCGGGCCGAACAGCTTGATGCCGTTGTCCTCGAACAGATTATGCGACGCGGAAATCATCACGCCGAGATCGGCGCGCATCGACTTGGTCAGCATCGCCACCGCCGGCGTCGGCATCGGGCCGAGCAGCAGCACGTCCATGCCGACCGAGGTGAAGCCGGCCACCATGGCGTATTCGATCATGTAGCCGGAAAGCCTCGTATCCTTGCCGATCACCACGCGATGGCGATACTCGCCGCGCTGGAACACCAGCCCGGCCGCCTGCCCGACCTTGAGGGCCAGTTCCGGGGTGATCAGACCATTGGCGCGGCCCCGAATCCCGTCGGTACCGAAAAATTTGCGGCTCATGTGTCCCCCACCCGCTTTCAGGGCTTCTCGCGCCACCCCGGCAAGAAGCCTCGAACGCCCGCCGTCATGGCGTGGAGGGGTTATAATGCCCCCAGAGCTAAGATGGCTTCAAGAAATATGATGAATCATTACCGACGGCCAGCTCCCGAATTTGAGCATAACACGTTGTTATCGCACGAATAATGCCGCGAAACAGCTTTCTCGTGTCAATCCTTGCGCTTGATTTGGCGGTCGGCTTTCGAGGGCGGCGGCTGGGTCACGTTGACCGGATCCGAGCCGGGAAAAGTCTCCTCCAGCCCTTCCTCCAGGGCCCGATCCAATCGGCGCTTGTCGGCGTCCTCGACGGATTTCGGGTCGCGGCGTGATCCGGTCATGGAAGGCCCTCCTGGCTCGCCGGCGGCCGATCCGCACGGCGATTTTGCGGCCGGCCCAACCATGCTAGATGAACGTGAAAGCCACGAATACAAGAAGGGCGGGGATACTGCCATGAAACATATCACCTGCATCGAGGATCTGCGCCAGCTTCACATGCGCCGCGTCCCCAAGGCGTTCTTCGATTATGCCGACCGCGGCTCCTATTCCGAAGATACGATGCGCGCCAACCACGACGATCTGCAGCAGATCAAGTTCCGCCAGCGCATCCTGGTCGACGTATCGCGGCGCGATCTCTCGACCAGAATTCTGGGCGAGCCGTCCGCGCTGCCGCTGATCCTGGCGCCGGTCGGATTGCTCGGCATGCAGCATGGCGACGGCGAGATCCACGCCTGCCGCGCCGCGCAGGCCGCCGGCATTCCGTTCACGCAAAGCACGATGTCGATCTGCTCGATCGAGGACATAGCCGCCGCGGTCGACAAGCCGTTCTGGTTCCAGCTCTACGTCATGAAGGACCGCGGCTTCATCAAATCCCTGGTCGAACGCGCGATCGCGGCGAAATGCAGCGCGCTGGTGCTGACGGTCGACCTCCAGGTCATTGGCCAGCGCCACCAGGACATCAAGAACGGCATGACCGTGCCGCCGGAATGGTCGCTGTCGAAATTGTTCGATTTCGCCACCAAGCCGGCCTGGGTCTCCGGTGTGCTGCGCGGCAAGCGCCGCACCTTCGGCAATCTGGTCGGGCATCTGAAGGGCACCGACGACATCACCGCGCTGTCGACCTGGATCGCTTCGCAGTTCGACACCACGCTGAGCTGGAAGGATGTCGAATGGATCCGCAGCATCTGGCCGGGCAAGCTCGTGCTCAAGGGAATCCTCGACGTGGAGGATGCCGAGGAGGCCGCGAAGAGCGGTGCCCAGGCACTGGTCGTCTCCAATCATGGCGGCCGGCAGCTTGACGGCGCGCCCTCGTCGATCGAGGTGCTGCCGGAGATCGTCGATGCCGTGGGCTCGAAAATGGAAATCCTGTTCGACGGCGGCATCCGTTCGGGCCAGGACGTGATGCGGGCGCTGGCGCTCGGCGCCAAATCCTGCATGATCGGCCGCGCCTACGCCTACGGACTGGGCGCGGCAGGCGAAGCCGGCGTCGCCAAGGCGATCGAGACCATCCGCAACGAACTCAACACCACCATGGGACTGTGCGGCGTCAACACCATCGCCGAGATAGACGACAACGTGCTGGCGGTCTAGATATACCTATGGAAAACAACACCGCCGACGGGTTCGGAGGACGGGGGGAACGAAAGGATGTCGTCCCGACTTGGTCTGGCGCTGCTGCACCCGGAATTGAATGAGGCCGCCAACTGAGACGAGGCGTCTATGCCGCGTTGGTATCCCCTGCTTGTGTGGCGTGCCGCGCAGTTTGCCCGGGTGGCCAGCCTTGCAACTGCCATCATCGGGTTTTGCGCCACCGCCAACTGGATCGGGAACCTCGGCTGGGGCTATAAATGGCCAACCGCGCCATTGTTGATCGTGATGACCATCGTCGCGCTGGTGGTCAAGCGGTTCTTTCCCAAAGCTCTCATCGGTCGTCTGAAACGAAAGGTGCCCAGAACAAATTAGAGC
>DASUIA010000042.1:0-24077 GCA_036273255.1 Bradyrhizobium sp. | reverse complement strand
AGCGCGCCATAAGCCGTAAAGCCGCTACGCAGGGGATGCCGGGTGCCTCCGCTGAGCCCGTATGCTCATGCGCGCCCTTCTCCATTTGCGTATGAGACCGCGGGTGCAGCGCGCCCCCGGCATTCCCTGCGCCCTCTGAATGACGAGGGACAAGCTATCACAAAACTCGGGCGCAGTCGCGCCACGGGAACGCGCACTCACATCCCACCGCCGTCATTCCGGGGCGTGAAGCGAAGCGGCGCGAGCCCGGAATCCATCCAACCGCGATCGTGGTGGCCCAATGGATTCCGGGTTCGCGCAAAGGGGCGCGCCCCGGAATGACGACGGAGAGGGAGGCGCATCCCGGAATGACGAGGGAGAGAAGCCTGCGCTGAGGCGCATGCCGGAACGACCCACGATGGGGTATAAAAGCCCATGACCTCGCAGCCGATTCGCCATCCCATCCGCATCCTCGGCATCGATCCCGGCTTGCGCCGCACCGGGTGGGGCGTGATCGAGATCGACGGCAACCGGCTGACCTTCGTCGGCTGCGGCTCGGTCGAGCCACCCGATAGCCTGCCGCTGGCGAACCGCCTGCTCGCGATCCACAACGGGCTCGCCGCCGTGCTCGACGATTTCCGGCCGGTGGAGGCAGCGGTCGAGCAGACCTTCGTCAACAAGGACGGCGTTGCGACGCTCAAGCTCGGACAGGCCCGCGGCGTGGCGATGCTGGCGCCGGCGATGGTCGGGATCCCGGTCGCGGAATATGCCCCGAACCAGGTCAAGAAGACCGTGGTCGGCGCCGGCCATGCCGACAAGAACCAGATCCTGGTCATGCTGAAGATCCTGCTGCCGAAGGCCGAGCCGAAATCCGCCGACGCCGCCGACGCGCTTGCGGTCGCGATCACGCATGCGCACCACCGTGGGAGCGCGGCGCTGAACCTCAGGGTGGTTGGGCTATGATCGGCAAGCTGAAGGGCCTGATCGACGGCTACGGCGAGGACCATGTGATCCTCGACGTCGGCGGGGTCGGTTATCAGGTGCATTGCTCGGCGCGAACCCTGCAGACCCTACCGCGGCCCGGCGAAGCCGCGGTGCTGTCGATCGAAACCTATGTGCGCGAGGACCAGATCAAGCTGTTCGGATTTCGCGACGATGTCGAACGCGAATGGTTTCGATTGTTGCAGACGGTGCAGGGCGTCGGCGCCAAGGTGGCGCTGGCGGTGCTTTCGACCTTGCCGCCCTCCGAGCTTGCCAACGCGGTCGCGCTCCGCGACAAGGTGGCGGTGACACGGACGCCGGGCGTCGGCCCGAAGGTCGCCGAGCGCATCGTCACCGAGCTGAAGGACAAGGCGCCGGCCTTCGCCCATGTCGATCCGGCATTGGTGCATCTGTCCGGCGCGATCGACGACCGGCGTGCGCCGCGGCCGATCACCGACGCGATCTCGGCGCTCGTCAACCTCGGCTACGGCCAGCCGCAGGCGGCAGCGGCGATTGCGTCGGCGTCGCGCAGCGCCGGCGAGCACGCCGAAACCGCGCAGTTGATCCGGCTCGGGCTGAAGGAATTGGCGAAGTGACCACAGCCCCCCGCATTGTCACGCCCGAGCGCCGCGCCGACGATGTCGGCGATACCGCGCTGCGGCCGCAACGGCTGGCCGAATTCGTCGGCCAGGCCCAGGCGCGGGCCAATCTGGCTGTTTTCATCGAGGCGGCGCGAAAACGCGGCGAGGCGCTGGACCATGTGCTGTTCGTCGGTCCCCCCGGCCTCGGCAAGACCACGCTGGCGCAGATCCTGGCGCGCGAACTCGGCGTCGGGTTCCGTGCCACCTCGGGGCCGGTGATTGCCAAGGCCGGCGACCTCGCGGCGCTCCTGACCAATCTGGAGGAGCGCGACGTCCTGTTCATCGACGAGATCCATCGCCTCAGCCCGGCGGTCGAGGAGGTGCTCTATCCGGCGATGGAGGATTTCCAACTCGACCTGATCATCGGTGAGGGGCCGGCGGCGCGTTCGGTCAAGATCGAGCTGGCGAAGTTCACGCTGGTCGGCGCCACCACGCGCGCGGGCCTGCTGACCAATCCGCTGCGCGACCGCTTCGGAATTCCGGTGCGGCTGAATTTCTATACCGAGGAAGAGCTGGAACGGATCGTCACCCGCGGTGCCCGCGTGCTCGCCATCGGCATGACGCCGGATGGCGCCAACGAGATCGCCCGCCGCGCCCGCGGCACACCGCGCATTGCCGGCCGCCTGCTGCGGCGGGTGCGGGATTTTGCCTCCGCCGCGGATGCCGCCTCGATCGACCGCGCCATCGCCGATCACGCGCTGCAGGCGCTCGAGGTCGATGCCGCCGGTCTCGACGCCATGGACCGGCGCTATCTCGCCACCATCGCCACCCATTACGGCGGCGGCCCGGTCGGCGTCGAGACCATGGCGGCAGCCCTGTCGGAGCCGCGCGATGCCATCGAGGACATCATCGAACCGTTTCTGATCCAGTGCGGCTATCTGCAGCGTACCCCGCGAGGACGGCTCCTGACCTCGCATGCCTTCCGCCATCTCGGCCTCACCGAGCCCGCGCGCGACCCGGCGCAGTTCGGGCTGTTCGGCACCGGGGAGGATGAGTAGGGGTTGCTGCGAAGCCGAGAAATTTCCGGGGCAATGGAATTGGGGATGCCCAACGTCGCGACTTTCATCGCGCCTGCCGCTGCCATCACGGCGTGTTTCCGACGCCTTCAAGAATTTACTCGATTTCGTTGCAAGGAGGGAGTTCTATGGACCGGCGATTCTCTTGGGCCTGAACCAATGAGGATAACAGTCCATACGGACTATGCGCTGCGCCTTTTGATGTATCTTGCCTTGAAGAAGGATCGTCTGGCGACCATTGCCGAAATTGCCGCGTCCTACGACATCTCCAGGAATCATCTGACGAAAGTCGCTTATAGACTTGGTGTCGCAGGCTATATTGTAAGTATTCGAGGTCGCGGTGGAGGCATTCGGCTCGCAAAGCCGGCCGAGGCGATCATACTCGGGGAGGTCGTTCGCAAGACCGAGCCTGACATGGCACTCGTGGAGTGCATGAGGCGCGGTGGCACGTCCTGCGCCTTGCTCCCGGCCTGCGTCGTGCGGCGGGCCATGATGCGGGCTGGCACGGCTTTTCTCGACGTTCTCGACGGCTACACGCTCGGCGACCTGATTCAGCAGGGCGCTGCTTATGGCGCCGCTTGATCGTCGTGCATGCGGACAAGCGTGACATCCAGCTTCAGACCCGGCGCTTGCTTGGCAAAGCCGGTGCAGGACGCGGACGCCGCGCCATCGGAGCAGCCCGCAACGACGATGTCGATTTCATCGACCCCGAACACGCCGGGTGGACCGGGCGCAAAGCGCTTGGCGAGCAGTGTAGCCTTGAACCGTTCACCCTTTTGCTCCCAATGGCCGGTGTATGCGAACGTGCTGTCACCCCCGCTCAGCGTGCCATTGGCGCCGAACGTCACCACCCCGGCGCCTTCGCCGACGGGCGTTTTGAACCAGACGGAATATTTGCCCTCGGTGATCAATCGGCTGCTCCCGAGCCAAGCCTATCGTGCCTGCGATCCGGTCGCAAAAGCCGCCTCCGTCAACGGTCCATTCATGGCTGTTTCGCCGAGCCTGGCAGTCCGCCCGGCCTCGAGGTTGTCCCCGGTCCTTGCATCGGGCGGGTCATTGCCATCAGATTGGGCTCAACGGGAAGCTTTTCGAAAAACACCCGACACGCGACACAGGACCAATCGATTGCAAACGGCTCATCTTGATGGATCGATTCGCCATGGGCGTCACGCGATGCAAGTCCGCATCTATTTCGAGGATACGGATTTTGGCCAGATCGTATATCACGCCAATTATCTCCGCTTCATGGAGCGCGGAAGGACCAACTATTTGCGGCTGCTCGGCGCCGACCATCGCGCCCTGTTCGAGCAGACGGCGGACCACGCACCCGGCTTCGCATTCGTGGTGCGGTCAATGGCCATCGACTATTTCAAGCCAGCGGTGATGGACGATGTTCTGGACATCATCACCATCCCCCGGGAGATCAAGGGAGCGTCGATCACGCTCCTGCAGCAATGCAAGCGAGGGGATGAACTGCTGGTGGAGGCGCGCGTGCGCGTGGCGTTTGTCGCCGGCGGGAAGGCTCAGCGCATTCCCAAGCCGCTGCGGGATGCCATGGAAGTCGATGCAAGATCGGGCCGCCTGCCCTCCATCGACCGGGAGAAATCAGGCTCACGCGATCGGCCGGTTCAATAGCCCCGCGCGGGATCGACGACGTTGGCAAGCGCGCCGCCGGCCTCGAAGGCTTCGATCTGGCGCGCCACGTATTTCGAGATCTCGTCCGGATCGGTATCGGCGGCGTTGTGCGGGGTCAGCACGATGTTCGGATGGGTCCAGAACGGGCTGTCCGCCGGCAGCGGTTCGCTGGCAAACACATCGAGCGAGGCGGCGCCGATCGTTCCATCGTCGAGGCATTGCATCAGATCGGCTTCATTCTGCAGCCCGCCGCGCCCGGCATTGATCAGGACCGGCGCGCCGAGGGCGCCGGTCCGGTTGAGTTTCGCGAACAATCCGCGGTCGAGGATGTGCTTCATCGGATTTTCGCCCCACCCATCGCGAATGTCGGGCGACCTTACCGGTCCGGCGATCCGGTGCAAAATATTTCCGATCTCGCTGTCGGAGCCGGGCATACTGCTTCGTCTTTCAACCGCACAGGAACCCATCCCCATGCTCTACGCCATTCTTTGCTACCACGATGAGGACACGGTCGGCTCCTGGACCCGGGAGCAGGATGCGGCGGTGATGCAGAAGCTTTCGGTGGTGCAGGACGGATTGGCCCGCCAGGGCCGGCTTGGTCCGGTCGCCCGGCTGCTGCCGACGACGGCCGCGACCACGCTGCGCAAGGAAAATCCGCCCGTCGTGATCGATGGCCCGTTCGCCGAGACCAAGGAACAACTGCTCGGGTTCTATATCGTCGACTGCAGCAATCTCGACGAAGCACTGGCTGTCGCAAGGGACCTCGGCGCAGCCAATCCAGGCGGCGCCTATGAAATCCGCCCGGTCGGCCAGCTCAATCCGGGGAGCCTCAAGACGTGACCGACGCCGCCTGGATCGATGCCGCGCTCACGTCGGCGCGTCCCCAGGCCGTCGGCGCGCTGCTGCGCTACTTTCGCAATCTCGACACCGCCGAGGAAGCGTTCCAGAACGCCTGCCTGCGTGCGCTGAAAAGCTGGCCGCAGAACGGGCCGCCGCGCGATCCCGCGGCGTGGCTGATCATGGTCGGGCGCAATGCCGCGATCGACGAAGTGCGGAGGAACCGCAAGCAGGAGCCGCTGCCCGAGGATGAGCTGATTTCCGATCTCGACGATGCCGAGAACGCGCTGGCCGAACGGCTCGACGGCTCGCATTATCGCGACGACATTCTGCGACTGCTGTTCATCTGTTGCCATCCCGAACTGCCGCCAACGCAGCAGATCGCGCTGGCGCTGCGGATCGTCTCCGGGCTCACCGTCAAGCAGATCGCCCGCGCATTTCTGGTCGGTGAAGCCGCGATGGAGCAGCGCATCACCCGCGCCAAGGCCCGCGTCGCCGGCGCGAGCGTGCCATTCGAGACGCCGGGGGCGGCGGAACGCTCGGAACGGCTCGCGGCGGTCGCCGCCATGATCTATCTGATCTTCAACGAGGGTTACTCCGCCAGCGGCGACACTGCCGACATCCGTGCGCCGCTGTGCGAGGAGGCAATCCGGCTGGCACGGCTGCTGCTGAGGCTGTTCCAGGGCGAACCCGAAATCATGGGACTGACCGCGCTGTTGTTGTTGCAGCATGCCCGTGCCGCCGCGCGGTTCGACGCCGACGGCGCCGTGATCCTGCTCGATGACCAGGATCGCTCGCGCTGGAACCGGAAAATGATCGCGGAAGGATCGGCGCTGATCGACAAGGCGATGCGCCATCGCCGCAGCGGGCCGTACCAGGTTCAGGCGGCGATCGCCGCGCTGCATGCCCGCGCCGAACGGCCCGAGGACACCGACTGGGCTCAGATCGATCTGCTCTATGGCACGCTCGAGATCATGCAGCCGTCGCCGGTGGTGACGCTCAATCGGGCGGTCGCGGTGTCCAAGGTGCGCGGCGCCGCGGCGGCGCTGGACATGATCGAGCCGCTCGCACCGCGGCTATCGAACTATTTTCATTTCTTCGGTGTGCGCGGCGCGTTCCTGATGCAACTCGGCCGCAACGACGAGGCCCGGGTGGCGTTCGACCGTGCCATTGCGCTCGCCAACACCTCGGCGGAAGCCGCCCATATCCGCATGCATCTCGACCGCCTGATGCGCGACAGCCGGCCGGGCGGTCCGGGATCCCCAAAAAAATGACCGCGGCCTGTCGGATCGTGCCGGTCTCGTTCGTCCATGGATTGTGCAGCACCAATGCGAAAGTGGCCCGTTCGGACGGGCCTGACCTACAATACTGCCGAGTTCACGATGCTGCCGCAAGGCAAGGCTACAAGCGTCGAGAAATAACCGATCAACCGGAGCGTCAGAAGAGGAGCAAGCGATGAAGATCAATCCCTACTTGCATTACGACGGCAACTGCGAGGCGGCGTTCAAATTCTATGAAAAGGCACTTGGCGGCAAGATCAATGCGCTGATGACCTTTGAGGGGGCGCCGGAAAAGATGCCGATGCCGCCAGGCTGGGAAAAGAAGGTGATGCACGTTCATATGACCATCGGCGGCGAAACGCTGATGGCATCGGACGCGCCTCCCGGCCACTTCCACAAACCGCAGGGATTTTCAGTCTCGCTGCAGATCGAGGATCCCACGGAAGCCGAGCGCAAGTTCAAGGCGCTGGCCGAAGGCGGCAGCGTCAACATGCCGTTCGGCAAGACGTTCTGGTCCAAGGGATTTGGCATGTGCGTCGATCAGTTCGGGGTCCCGTGGATGGTGAATGTCCCGGCGGGATGACCCGGCCGATAGCGTTTCGAGCGGCGTCAAGAAAACGCGTCGAGACAAAAAGCTGGAGCCCGGTTCTGATTCAATCAGAACCGGACAGGCTCTAGCGGCACGACGGGTAGATCGCCGCGAGCTGGCGCCCGCGCAACAACAGCAGGTGTGACGTCAATCCGCCGCGGCGGAGAATCCAGCGTTGCACCGCTGGGGGATAGGTCTCCAGCACCACTTCGGAGGCTTCCGGTTCGGCGTACAGGCGGCCGCGCCGGTCGATCGAGCGCGCGGCGTGAAATCCGAGCACGGCGCGGCGAGTCACGCAGATGCGGTTGTTGGGCACCACGCTCAGCACCAGCGTGCAGGCCGACAGGCACGGCCCGTCGATGATGACGCGCTCGCCGGAGGCGCGCACGCGCTCGAACAGGTCGAGAAACGGCCCCACTTGCCCGCCCGGGCTGGCGAGGATGCGAATCTCGGCATGCGCCGGCGGCGAGGCGAGGACGCACAGCATGGCCGGGAGAAGCATGATTTTGGCGAGATCTGTCCGCATCATCGAACCTTCCTTCGACCGGATGACGGATTCAACCGGTAATGGCCAGCCGCGGCCCCCGGTTCCGCTTGAAACAGCCCGCGCCGCTTCCGCCTGCGGCAGGACCCATCTAGTCGTTCCGCCGTTTGCCGCGCAGGGTCGGCAACCCAATGCCGGCGGCATCAAAACCCCCATCGACGGCAAGGATCTGACCAGTGATGTAGCTCGAGCGGTCGCTGCACAGGAAGAACACCGCTTCGGCCAGTTCCTCTTCGAGACCGTAGCGATTGAGCGGAATGGCGTCATGATAGTCGGCGCGGATTTCGGCGGTGTGCACGGCTTTCGCCATCGCGGTCTCGACCGGGCCGGGCGCGACACCGTTGACGCGAATGCCGAGCGATGCCAGTTCCACGGCGAGCTGCTTGGTGAGGTGGGCAAGCCCGGCCTTGCTGGTGCCGTAGGCGGAGCGCAGCGTCGAGGCGCGTACCGCCGAGATCGAGGTGACGTTGACAATGGCGCCGCCATGCTCGCGCATCAGCGGCGCGGCGGCCTTGGTGCAGAGAAACGGCCCGGTGAGGTTGACGGCCAGGATGCGGCGCCAGTCCTGGTTGGAAGTCTCGAGCAGCGGCGCGAACACGGCGATGCCGGCATTGTTGACGAGGGCGTCGAGCCGGCCGAAGCGCCGGCTCATCGCGGTGATCGCCGCCGCCACCGCATCGGCATCGGAGACGTCGCAATCAAGCGCCATGGTGCTGTCGGGGTTCGCCAGACCGGCAACCGCGCCGCGCAGCAAATCGTGTTCGATGTCGAGCAGCGCGACGCGCCAGCCATCGGCGAGAAACCGTTTCGCCACGGCGAGCCCGATGCCGCGTGCGGCGCCGGTGACAAGTGCGACTTTCTGCTGATTTGGCGACATGCGGGCTGTCCTTGTGCCGTTGTTCCGGGAAGAGGCTCGAGGAGGGATGACGAACGGCCCTTTTCGTCAAGTCGGTTCGGGGAGCACCGGATGGACTTCTTCAAACCGCTCGACTTCATCGTCTTGGCGTCGACTCATTTGCCTCTTGCAATGGTCCCGTCGAAGATCTGCAACCAGTTGCAAAATACAAGCAGTTGGGCACCCCGGAAACAAGGACGGCTCATGTCTCTCAAACTCTATTTTCACCCGCTGTCGTCGTTCTGCTGGAAGGCGCTGATTGCGCTGTACGAGAACGACACCTCGTTCACCCCGCAGCCGGTCAATCTCGGCGATGCGAGCGAGCGGGCCGCCTTGTTGAAGCTGTGGCCGATCGGCAAGTTTCCGGTGCTGCGCGATGACGCCGCCGATCGCACGATTCCGGAATCCAGCATCATCATCGAATATCTCGACGAACGCTTTCCGGGCCGCACCCGGTTCATCCCGGCGGACCCGAAGCTCGCCTTGCAGACCCGGCTGCGCGACCGCTTCTACGATCTCTACCTGCATCTGTCGGTACAGAAGATCGTCGACGACCGGTTACGGCCCCAAGGCAGCAAGGACCCATATGGGGTCGAAGAGGCAAGGGCCCGGATCCGTTCCTGCTACGGCATGATCGACAAGGAGATGGCGACCAGGAGCTGGGCGACGGGAGAGACCTTCAGCATGGCCGATTGTGCCGCATCGCCGGCATTGTTCTACGCCAACAAGCTGATGCCGTTTGGCAAAGGAGACCGAAATGTGGCCCGCTATCTTGATCGCCTGAAAGCGCGGCCCGGCTTTGCGCGTGTGATCGGGGAAGCCGAGCCCTATTTTGGCATGTTTCCGGAGGAGGCCTGACGTGAGCGGCAGCAAATCCGACATCGTCCGCGCGCTGCTTGCCGCCTATTGACGATTGAGGGGAGTCACGACGGCGTGGCTACGACCTGCGAAATAATTTGGCCGGTGATGTCGGTGCCGCAAAACCCGGTTCGTCCTGGTGACGAGCGATGCACTGGCAGTGCCACAGGCGAACCTGCCGGTCGACCAAAGGGAGAATGACGATGCGGTTCATGGTGATTGTAAAGGCCAGCAAGGATTCGGAAGCCGGCGTGATGCCGGGCACCGAATTGCTGACGGCAATGGGCAAGTTCAATGAGGAAATGGTCAAGGCCGGCGTGATGCAGGCCGGCGAGGGATTGCACCCCACCGTGAAAGGCGCCCGGATCAGATATTCGGCTGGGGAAGGCCGCGTGAGCCACGGGCCGTTCAACCTCACCGGTGATCTGGTCGCCGGCTTCTGGCTGATCCAGACCGGATCATTGGAGGAGGCCATTGGCTGGATGAAACGCGCGCCGTTCGACGGCGGTGCCGAGGTCGAAATCCGTCAGGTCTTCGCGCCGGAGGATTTCGGCGATGCCCTCACGCCGGAGCTGCGTGAACAGGAAGCGCAGCTTCGCGCGCGCTCTCAAACGAAATAGCCCGCGGTTGCCATCCGGTGCGGCTCGGGATTCGTGCCTGCGCGCCCGGCGGCAACAGCAAGTTTTCAACTCATAGACCAGGGATACGCGACCATGCGATTCATGATGCTCATGATTCCGAAGGGTTACGAGACCGCGGCGCCGGGCACCATGCCGGCGGCCGAGGCGGTCGCCGCGATGATGAAATACAACGAGGCGCTGAAAGATGCCGGCGTTCTGATCACGCTCGACGGACTGCACCCGCCCTCGATGGGCGCGCGGGTTTCGTTCGCGACCGGCAAGCCGATCGTGACCGACGGTCCGTTTACCGAGGCCAAGGAAGTGCTGGGCGGCTACTGGATGATCGAGGTGACGTCGCGAGAGGAGGCGATCTCGTGGGCGAAGCGGTGTCCTGCTTCCAACAACGAGATCATTGAAATCCGCCAGGTGCAGGAAATGTCGGATTTTCCCACCGACGTTCAGGAAGCGGCGGCCGGCTTCGGCGATTTGAAGGCCAGTGGGGCGCGCTAGCGGCGGTCCCGATTGCCGCTGGTCCCGGTTTGGCGCTAGTGACCTTTGGCGCCGGCTCATGTAAAAGCCTTTCACATGAGCTGGCGCAAGGAACAACGCCGCGCCGAGCGCGGCTATCATCACGGCAATCTGAAGGAAGCGCTGCTGCAGGCGGCACTCGGCCTGATCGCGGAAAAAGGCGCCGCCGGCTTTACCTTTGCCGATGCCGCGCGCATGGCCGGCGTCAGCCCCGCCGCACCCTATCGCCATTTTCGCGACCGCGACGAACTGCTTTCCAGCATCGCCCAGCGCGGTTTCGATCAGTTCGAAGCGGTGCTGACCCAGGCCTGGGACGACGGCCGTCCGGATACCGTCACGGCGTTCGAGCGGGTCGGCAAGGCCTACCTCGCGTTCGCCCGCGGCGAGCCCGCGTTCTATTCGGCGATGTTCGAATCGGGGCTTCCGGTCGACCTCAATCCGACGCTGCTGGCGGCGAGCGAACGCGCCTTCGCCGTCATCAGGGCGGCTGCGGAGCGACTTGCTGCATTGTCGCCGCCGGGTACGCCGCGTCCGCCGGCGATGATGATGGCGTTGCATATCTGGTCGATGTCGCATGGCGTGGCCTCGCTGTTCGCGCGCGGCGATGCGGCGCGGCGCAAGCTGCCGATGTCGGCGGAAGATCTGCTGGAAGCCGAGGTGCTGATTTATCTGCGCGGTCTCGGGTTCCCGACCGACCGCAAGCCGGCCGCCCAGCGCGACCAGGCGGAGTCGAAATCCACCGGACAGCCGGCCGGTCCCTGGGGCAGCCCAAAATAAATTACCGGGCGCGGCTTTCGGCCCGCTTGACAAAAATCCGGGATGGGTTAGGTATGTAAATGTTATTTACATTCACAGCGGCGTGATGCCGTGATGGAGAGGGAAATGGCCTACACCGCAGATGTCCATCGTTGGCGCGGTCCCGAAGAGTCCTACCGCCCGCATATGCGCGTTCACCCCGGCATGATCATCGCGACCATTCTCGGCTTCCTGTTCTGGTGGCCGGTCGGACTCGCATTTCTCTTTTTCACACTCAGGAGCACGAACATGGGTTGCTGGAGTCATCAGGATCGCTGGCAGAACAAGATGGAGCGAATGCAGAGCAAGATGGAGCGGATGCGCAACCACATGGAGCGGCGCGGCTTCGGCTTCGGCGGCTTCGGGCCGCCCTCGAGCGGCAATCGTGCCTTCGACGAATACCGCACGGAAACCCTGCGGCGCCTCGAGGAGGAGCAGACCGAATTCAAGGATTTCCTCGATCGCCTGCGCCACGCCAAGGACAAGGAAGAATTCGATCAGTTCATGGCCCAGCACCGTCCGCGCCCGACCCCGCCGAACGACCAGCCCCAGAACTAGGTCGGGTTCAGCCTCAGGCCGAATGCCCCCATAGACCTGATGGCGACACCGCCCATCTGCTCCGCAGGTGGGCGGTTTTCCTGTGGCGGCCGGGAACCCGCCCCAGGTGGACTTCGGGGTACGGCCGTCTTTTTGCCGCAGCCCAAAAACCCATTGGTAACTCGGCGTTAACCATGATTAGCGTCTGGTTGGGGGACGTCATGACGCGCTGTCAGCCCTTGTTTTGACATGTTGGCAGGGGAAGCAGGCCCGGTCTTCGGACGGGCCTCCCATGTGACAAACAAGGCTCTCGCGCTGGCGCCTGCCGCGCGCTTGGCGCGCGGCTGTGGGACCGGCAGCCATTTGCTCCCGGATGACTTGGGACACTTGCGTTGAGAGGATACCGCTAATGAATCCGGCCGATGTGGCCCAGTCAGCGTTGCCGCTGGCATCCAGCGACGTATCGCTGATCGCGCTTTTCCTGCACGCTCACTGGATTGTGAAAACCATCATGCTGGGACTTTTGGCCTGCTCGGTCTGGGTCTGGGCGATCGCGATCGACAAGCTCATCCTGTACGCGCGCACCAAGCGGTCGATGGACCGTTTCGAGCAGGCGTTCTGGTCGGGGCAGTCGATCGAAGAGCTTTACCGCGCGCTTTCCACCAAGCCGACCCAGTCGATGGCGGCCTGTTTTGTCGCGGCGATGCGGGAGTGGAAAAGGTCGTTCGAAAGCCAGGCACGGTCCTTCGGAGGCCTCCAGATGCGGATCGAGAAGGTGATGAACGTCTCGATTGCCCGGGAAATCGAGCGGCTGGAACGCCGGCTCCTGGTGCTGGCGACGGTCGGTTCGGCGAGTCCCTTTGTCGGCCTGTTGGGCACCGTCTGGGGTATCATGTCGAGCTTCCAGTCGATTGCGGCTTCGAAGAACACCTCGCTGGCCGTGGTGGCCCCCGGCATCGCCGAGGCGTTGTTTGCCACGGCGATCGGCCTTATCGCTGCCATTCCGGCGACTATTTTCTACAATAAGTTCACCTCCGAGGTGAATCGGCAGGCCCAGCGACTGGAGGGGTTCGCCGACGAATTCTCGGCGATCCTGTCACGCCAGATCGACGAACGGGCGTGAGGAGCGGTAGATTGTGAGCACCAGATCATGGCGATGAAGATGGCAGGCTCGCCCGGTGGCGGACGCCGCGGCCGGCGTCGCGCCGTGATGTCGGAAATCAACGTCACTCCGATGGTGGATGTGATGCTGGTGTTGCTGATCATCTTCATGGTGTCGGCGCCGCTGCTGACCGTAGGGGTCCCGCTCGATCTGCCGCAGACCCAGGCCAAGAGCCTCGAGCAGGACAAAACCCCGCTGCAGCTTTCGGTCGACATCAAGGGACGGGTGTTCATCAACGATACCGAAGTCGCCATGAACGAACTGGTTCCGAAATTAAAGGCGATCACCGAGGCCCGCGGCGGCCTCGACGAGCGTATATTCATGCGCGCGGACAAGAAGGCGGATTACGGAACCGTGGCAAAGGTGATGGGACTGTTGTCGGGCGCTGGCTTCAAGCGGCTCGCGTTGGTCACCGAAGTGGAGCAGGGAACCTGACGCGGTGAAGGTAAAGGTCGACAAGACTCTGGTGGCGTCGGCGGCCCTGCACGTACTCGTGATCGGGTGGGGTCTGGTGTCGTTCTCGAGCAGGGCGTTCGAGTCGATGCCGGAAGAATCCTTGCCGGTCGACGTCATCTCCGCCGACCAGCTCGCCAAGGTCACCGCCGGAATGAAGACCGGCAAGAAGGAAAACCCGAAACCGTTGGTGGAGAAGGTCGCCGAAGCGAAGCCGGTCGATGATGATGCCGTCGGCAAGATCAGCGAGAAGCCGCCGGTGGTGACCGATACCTCGCCGCCGCCGATGCCCAAGCCCGAGGAAAAGCCGGTCGAGAAGAAGCCCGATCCGCCGAAACCGGTTACCGAAGCCAAGCCGAAGCCGGACCCGAAACCGATCGAGAAGAAGCCGGACCCGCCCAAGATCGATCCGATCGCGGAGGCGCTGAAAAAGGAAGAGAAAAAGCCGCCGCCGAAACCGCAGCCGCAGGCCGCGACGCCGCAACCGCCGCGGCCGAAGACGGAACGCGTATTCGACCAATCGAAGATCGCCGCCTTGCTCGACAAGCGCGATCCGACCCGGCAGGCCCTGACCGGCGACACCCTGAATTCGAACGCCGCGCTCGGTCTGTCCAAGGGCAAGGCCGCGGACAACTCCGCCACATGGGGCGCGATGTTCAAGACCCAGGTCGAGCGCTGCTGGAAGAAACCCTATGGCGGTCTCGAAAGCCAGAACCCGCAGATTGCTTTCGATATCAAGCTGAAACGCGATGGCACGCTGGAAGCGATGCCGGTTCCGCAGGGAACGCCGGCAACGCCCTATCTTCGCGTCTATCAGGAGAGCGCGCTGCGTGCGATCATCGAATGCCAGCCCTACAATTTGCCGGCGGCCTTTTTCGACGAATGGAAGTATTTCTCGCCGGTGTTCACTGAAAACAGTTGAGTGCGGCCAGGCGGCGACGATCGGAAACGTGAAACGAAGCTCGTGACAACATGACCCACAAAGATGGACTGCGTCAAACGCCATTTCGCTTGAGCCGGCGACAGATCATTTCCGGAATGGCTTCGCTTGGTGTGGTGGCGGGGGGCGGCCTGCGGCGCGCGGCCGCCCAAAAGCGCATCATCGTTCCCGAGGGCGAATTCCAGCCGCTGCCGATCGCGATCCCGAACTTCGTGGGCGGCACGCCCTCGGACGGCGACGTCGGCGTCAACGTGACGGAGGTCATCACCAACAACCTCAAGCGCAGCGGCCTGTTCGCACCGATCGACCAGGCGGCCTACATCGACAAGGTCATCAACATCGATGCCGCGCCGCAATTCCAGAACTGGAAGACCATCAACGCGCAGGCGCTGGTGACCGGTCGCATGACCCGGCAGGGCGACGGGCGCCTGAAAGCGGAATTCCGTCTTTGGGATGTAGCCACGGGCCAGCAACTGACCGGCCAGCAATATTCCACCTCGCCGGAATACTGGCGGCGCATTGCGCACATCATTTCCGACCAGATCTATGAGCGTCTGACCGGCGAGAAGGGTTACTTCGACAGCCGCGTGGTGTTCGTGGACGAGAGCGGCCCCTCGCAGCATCGCGTCAAGCGGCTCGCGCTGATGGATCAGGATGGCGCCAATGTCCGCTATTTGACCAGGGGTACCGACCTCGTGCTGACGCCCCGCTTCTCGCCTTCGACCCAGGAGATCACCTACATGGAGTTCGGCCAGGGCGACCCGCGGGTCTACCTGCTCAATATCGAGACCGGTCAGCGCGAGATTGTCGGCAATTTTCCCGGCATGTCGTTCTCGCCGCGGTTCTCGCCGGACGGCCAGCGCGTCATCATGAGCCTGCAGCAGGGCGGCAATTCGAATCTGTTCGTGATGGATCTGCGTTCGAAATCGACCACTCGACTGACCGACACGCCGGCGATCGATACATCGCCATCCTACGCGCCGGATGGAACGCGGCTCTGTTTCGAATCCGATCGCGGCGGCAAGCCGCAGATCTACGTCATGCCGGCCGCCGGCGGTCCGGCGCAGCGCATCTCGTTCGGGGACGGGACCTATTCGACCCCGGTCTGGTCGCCGCGCGGCGACTACATTGCCTTCACCAAGCAGGGCACCGGACAGTTTTCCATCGGCATCATGAAACCGGACGGCTCGGGCGAACGGATTCTCACCTCGAGTTTCCACAATGAAGGCCCCACCTTTGCGCCGAACGGGCGGGTCCTGATGTTTTTCCGCGATCCCGGCGGCAATGACGGGCCGTCGTTGTTCACGGTGGATATTTCCGGGCGCAGCGAACAACGCGTGCCTACCCCCGGCTACGCATCCGATCCGGCGTGGTCCCCGCTGCTCTCGTAGGACCGTTAAGTATTTTCGTCGACGGTGTGGTTCGGGGATCAGGGCGGTGGCCCGCCCCGACAGCCGGCAAGGCTTGCCTACCTTCCTGAATTATCGAGCAGATTTCCCTACGCGCGAGAGGAAAACAACCTTGCGGTAACGATGTTCGCTCAGAAAGACTTCATCTGCCGCAGGTAACAATGTGTCCCCACGAGGACGTGCGCGCGCCCGATGCAACTTGCTGACCGGAATAGAGATCTCGATCTGAAGATGTCGCCGTCGATTTATGCGGCGCTGATCGATTCACTATTCCAGAATCCGGCACCGATGTTCGCCGGCGCGGTGTTCGCCGCCATCGCCGCGGTGATGACGGCGGTGAAAACCGGCGACCATCTGCTCTGGCCATGCGCCGCACTTCTGATCGTGACCGGCGCGGTGCGCGCCTACGACATGCATTGTTACAAATCGCGCAATTGCCCGCTCAACGCGGATGACGCTGCGGCTTGGGAAATCCGATACCAGATCGGGGCGATGTTCTACGCGGCAGCGCTGGGAATCTGGAGCCTGGTCGCGCTGACGACCAGCAACGATCCCGTCGCTCACATGATCTGCCTCACCGTCACCACCGGTTATATGGCGGCCGGCGTCGGCCGGACCTACGGGCGGCCTTGGATATTCCATTTTCAGATCGTGCTCGCCTGCGGTCCGATGACAATCGGCCTCGGCCTGCACGGCGATCCCTATTACATCGGCATGGCCTGCCTGAGTGCGTTGTTTTTCATGGCGCTCAAGCAGATCACCACCGGCTTGCAGCGGATGTTCGTACGCGCGCTGGTGGCACACGAGCGCGAGGCGGCGCTGGCGAACCAGTTCGACACAGCGCTCAACAACATGCCGCATGGCCTGTGCATGTTCGGTCCCGATGGCCGCCTCGCGGTCGTCAACCACCGTTTTACCGAAATGATGCGGCTTCCGGACGATCTGGTGCGTCGCGACGCGACCGCCCCCGACATCGTCGCTGCCTGCGTCGCGGGCGCGACGCTTTCGAGCGCGAGCGGCCAGCTCGTCGTCTCCGAAATCGAGAAGTCGCAGGCCGGTTACATCACGACGGTCGATCCCGACGCCACCAACGACCGGGCGCTGTCCTGGACGTTCCAGCCGATGGCCGGCGGCGGCACCGTGGTGCTCCTGGAAGACATCACCGAGCGGCGCAACGCGGAAGCCCGGATCAGCCATCTCGCGCGCTACGACGAGCTGACGGCGCTGCCCAACCGGCTCAATTTCCGCGACGAGATCGAGCGTCTCCTGGCGTTGCCGCGCGATGCGATGCAGACCTCGGCGCTGCTGTTCATCGACCTCGACCAGTTCAAGCAGGTCAACGATACGCTCGGTCACCCTTGCGGCGATCAGCTCCTGTGTGCCGTGGCCGAGCGACTGCGCGACATGTTGCGTCCGGAGGATTTCGTCGCGCGTTTCGGCGGTGACGAATTCGTGGTGTTCCAGCAGGACATCAAGTCGAACGAGGACGCCGCCGTTCTCGCCCGGCGAATTGTCGATCGCCTGAGCGAACGCTACAAGATCGACAATCATCTGGTCGAAATCGGCGCCAGCGTCGGTATCGCCATGACGTCGCCGCACGGCACCAGCGCCGATACGCTGCTGAAGAATGCCGATATGGCGCTCTATCGTGCCAAGGCCGACGGTCGCGGCACGTTCTGTTTCTTCCGGGACGAAATGGCGCAGACCGTGGAGTCGCGCCGCATCCTCGAGCTCGACCTGCGCAAGGCGCTGGCCAACGAGGAATTCGAGCTGTTCTATCAGCCGCTGGTCAATCTCAAGTCCGGACGGATATCGACCTGCGAGGCGCTGCTGCGCTGGAACCATCCGGTGCGCGGCACGGTCTCGCCGATCGACATCATTCCGGTGGCCGAGGACATGGGCCTCATCGTCGACCTCGGCCGCTGGATCCTGCGCAAGGCCTGCATGGAATGCATGAGATGGCCCGAGGCGGTCAGCGTCGCGGTCAATTTCTCGCCGCAGCAATTCCATCAGCGCGACGTGCTGAGCGAAGTCCGCTACGCGCTCGAGGTCTCCGGGCTGCCGGCGCATCGGCTCGAAATCGAGATCACCGAATCCTCGCTGCTGCGCAACACGCAGTTGACCCACGACGTGCTGTCGCAACTGCGCACCATCGGCGTGCGGATCTCGCTCGACGATTTCGGGACCGGCTATTCGAGCCTCAGCTATCTGCATAACTTCCCGTTGCAGAAGGTGAAGATCGATCGCTCCTTCCTGGAGGGCATCGATACCGACCGTCCGTTGACCCTGCTGCGCGGCGTGGCGCGGCTCAGCGCCGATCTCGGCATGTCCGTGGTGGTCGAGGGCATCGAGACCAACGAGCAGCTCGAGCTTATCAGCGCCGACGGCACCGTGACCGAGGCGCAGGGCTACCTGTTCAGCCGCCCGGTGCCGGCGGTGCGCGCCCGGCAGTTGCTGAACGCTTCGCACGGCCGGCGGCTGCCGGACGAAAAAATCCTGTCGACCGTTCCGTCGCGATCGATCGCCTGAAAGGCGCCGTAAGCCATTTTCCGCGGCATTTCCCTCTCACTCTCGTCCAGAACCCGTGTCCGGACCGATTAACCCTAATATGCCGAACCCTTTGCGCCTTTGTTAGGAAGCTGTTAACCTTTGCCCATTCGACCGGGGGTTGCAGCGTTGAGACATGTTCAGTTGAGGTCTGCGGCCGATGTGGTCACTCCTACCCGAAACGCAGGTCTTCTCGATCACGTCGATTACCGGCTGGTCGAGACCGCGGCGGAACGAGACGAGATCTACCGTCTCCGCTACCGGGCCTATCTGCGCGAAGGCGCGATCCTGCCGCTGGAATCGCAGCGAGTCAGCGACAGCTACGATGATGCTCCCAATGCCTGGATTTTCGGCGTTTATCTCCACGGGGAACTTTGCAGTTCCATTCGTGTGAGCGTGGCAACGTCGGAATGGCGGATGTCGCCCTCGGTCGAGTTGTTTGGCGAACTGCTTCATCCGGAACTCGACAAGGGCCGGATCTTCATCGATCCCACCCGGTTCGTGGCCGATCCCGAGAAGGCCAGACGCTATCCGGAGCTTCCCTATGCCACGGTGCGGCTGGGCTACGTCGCAGGCGTTCACTTCAACGCAGACGTCGGACTGGCACTGGTCCGTCCCGAGCACCAGGCGTTTTACCGCCGCCTGTTCCTGCAGGAAAGCTGGGGCGAGCCGCGCCTGCTGGACGGACTTCTCAAGCCGGTCGGATTGATGGCCGCACATTATCCCACGCTGCGCAACAAGGTCTTCGCGCGGTATCCCTATCTTCATTCGAGCGCCTTCGAGCGCAGGATGTTGTTCCAGCGTCGCCATGAGCGCAGCCTGTCGGCAGCGGATATCGCGGTCTCCAGCGAGCGCGCCTCGATCGTTCCACAGTCCTGATCGGCGTAGGCTGATCTCGCCACCGGTTCCCCCGGCTCGCCATTTTTTCAAACCAGTTCAATTTGTTGCACCAAATCCTCGGTCGCCGTTCAAAACCCGCCGGAGCTGCGGTCGGCGGCTTGCGTTCACCATCGCGCCACATTTGCAACCCATTAACCATCGCGGCTGCTTTTCGCCGTTCGGGGGCATTTGATCGGGTCCGGCAACACCCCATCAAGGTTGACGGAACGTTCGCTTAACCATCGCCCTGTAGACCGGAAACAGTCGAAAAACGCGAGCGTGGAGGCTCCGGAATGAAACATCAGATGCGCACCCTCCAGGGTTTCAAGCTGGCCGCGGTGCTTGCGGTGGCGCTGTCGATGGGTGCCTGCGCCAACAAGAACCTCGGCGCCGATGGCGCCATGGCAAGCGCGGCAACCCCGGGCAGCCAGCAGGATTTCGTGGTCAATGTCGGCGACCGCGTGTTCTTCGACAGCGACCAGACCGATTTGAGCCCGCAGGCGATCGCCACGCTGGAAAAGCAGGTGCGCTGGCTGCAGACCTATAACCGCTACTCCTTCACCATCGAAGGCCACGCCGACGAGCGCGGCACCCGTGAATACAACATCGCGCTCGGCGCGCGGCGGGCCCAGTCCGTGCGTACCTTCTTCGCTTCCCGCGGCATCGATCCGAGCCGGATGCGGACCATCTCTTACGGCAAGGAGCGCCCGGTCGCGGTCTGTAACGACATCTCGTGCTGGTCGCAGAACCGCCGCGCCGTGACGGTCCTGAACGCCAGCTCCTGAGTCTCCGCCGGATGCCAGGTTGGATTGCCGGCGCCTTCGGGCGCCGGTTTTGTTTTGGCGCCTGGCGGCGCGTGCTGGTAAAGCCTGTTCGGTTCCGATCGAATCCGAACCGGGTTTTGGCTTCTTGTTTCGCGCGCCTTCCTGACGCGAACCGGTACCCACTTCGCTCCGAGACGCCATGATTGTTTCAGTCACATTTTTGGCGTACTCCCTCTCTCAATGTGGCGTGCTTTCGATGTCACGCCGATCTCGTCGTCAGGCTAAAATGTCATCCAGATTCCACTTGGCTGCCCGCGCCGCGGCACTCTCCGCAATGCTGGCGTTCTGTTCGCAGGCTCTGGCACAATCCGACGATGCCGATCCGGAAATGCGCATCCAGCAGCTTGAAAACCAGCTACGGCAACTGACCGGCCAGAACGAGGAGCTGCAACACGCCAACCGGCTGCTCGAGGATCGCCTGAGAGCGCTTCAGGGCGGCGGTGCGCAGGCCGGCCCCGGCGGTCAGCCCGCCCAGCCGAGCGTGGCCGCGGCACCGCCAATGCCGCTGAATCCGCCATACGGGCAACCGCCAGCCCGGCCGGGATATGATCAGCAGATTGCAGCGCCGGCGCCGATCGTGCAGGAGCCGCAGCAGGATGCAGCGGCGGGCCGTCGGCGCGGCGATGCCTTCGATCCGAGCCAGAATCCCAACGCTCCCGGCGCGCCGCACGCGCTTGGCGGCGGTCAGCTCCCGCTCGGCAACCAGGCGCCGGTCGGCGCCCCCGGCGGTCGGGGCGCGGGAGAACCGCTCGACCTCGCCAACACCGGCGGCGCGCGCTATCCGCAGGGAGCGCCGCCGGCGCCCAATGCAAATGGCGGGCTGACCACCGCACCGCCCTCGCAGACGCCGCGGGACGAGTTCGATCTCGGCATCGGCTACATGGAGCGCAAGGATTACGCGCTGGCGGAGCAGACCATGCGCAATTTCGCACAAAAATATCCCGGCGATCCGCTGCTGGCGGATTCGCAGTACTGGCTGGGCGAAAGCCTGTTTCAGCGCCAGCAGTACCGCGATGCGGCTGAAGCCTTTCTCGCCGTGACCACCAAATTCGACAAATCGGCCAAGGCGCCGGACGCGCTTCTGCGGCTCGGACAATCGCTGGCGGCGTTGAAGGAAAAGGAAGCCGCCTGCGCCGCGTTCGGCGAGGTGACGCGAAAATATCCGCGCGCCTCGAGCGGCGTCAAGGCGGCCGTGGACCGCGAGCAAAAGCGGGTGAAGTGCTGAAGCCCGGTATTGCCCGGGGCCATCGGCGCATCCCGCTGGGCTTGCAGCGTGTCCCGGCCTAGATAGGCTTTCGACATCAGCCGGCGGCGCCCATGCCCGACGACAATTCCGCCATCTCCGCCTCGGATGCCAAACGCCTGTTCGCGGATTGGAAGGACGCGCCGGCCATCGTCCTCGCCGTCTCCGGCGGTCCGGACTCGATCGCCTTGATGTGGCTGGCGGCCCGCTGGCGCCGCGCGTTGGCCCGCGGCCCGCGGCTCGTCGCCGTCACGGTCGATCACGGCCTGCGTGCCGAGGCCGCGCAGGAGGCCCGCGCGGTCAAGCGGCTCGCCCGCAGCCTCGACCTCACTCATCGCATCATGCGCTGGAGCGCTGCCAAGCCGAAGACCGGATTGCCGGCGGCGGCGCGCACGGCGCGATACCGGTTGCTGGCGCAAGCGGCGCAGGCTGGCGGTGCCACGCACATCCTGACCGCGCATACCCGTGACGACCAGGCCGAGACGCTATTGATGCGGATGTTGCGCGGCAGCGGCATCGCCGGGCTTGCGGCGATGGCGCGGCAGTCGGAGCGCGAGGGCGTGGTGCTGGCACGCCCGTTTCTGAATGTTTCCAAATCGCGGCTGGTGGCGACCCTCCAGAAAGCCGGAATCGCCTTTGCCGACGATCCGACCAACCGCGACACCGGGTTCACGCGTCCGCGGCTGCGCGGGATCCTGCCGGTTCTGGCGGCCGAGGGCGGCGATACGCGCAACCTGGCGCGACTGGCGTCGCGGCTTGGCCGGGCCAATGCGGCGGTGGAGATCATGGTCGACGGCGCCGAGCGTTATCTGGCGCTCAGGGATCGCCATGAGAAGCAGCCGGCGCTTGCCGCCAACTCGTTCGACTGCAGCGCGTTTGCTGCCCTGCCGGAGGAAATCCGGCTGCGGCTGCTGTTGCGTGCGATCAATCGATATGGGCACGAGGGGCCGGCCGAACTGGGCAAGGCCGAGGCGTTGCTCGCAGCTCTGGACCGCGCAACGCAGGAAACCGCACGCCGTCGGAAGCGCCCGGGACCGAGTCGGGCGAGGCTGAAGCAAACTCTTGCCGGCGCACTGGTGAGCCTGATCGACGACCGAATCCGTATCGAACCATCGCCGCCCCGCCGTCGCCGGACGGTGAAAAAGACATGACCGCGCACGGCCTGGTCCGATCGCCTTAACCACCCCGGCAAACACCCATTCCCGCGCCATTATTTGAACCGGAATCCTGCCAAGATAGGCTAAATTGTCCTGGCTGGTTCCCTTGGCAGCGACCGGGGCCGCACCTAGATTGTAGGTCAGTTGGCCGAGAGGGATTCCCTCGTGGCTACCCGGGGATACCGCCAAGGCTATAAGGCCGCGATCCGCGCGACCACGAGGGAAGTTTCGATGAACGCCAACCTGCGCAATTTCGCCCTCTGGGTCATCATTGTCCTGCTGCTATTGGCCTTGTTCACCCTCTTCCAGAACCCCGGCCAGCGCACTTCGTCGCAGGATATCTCGTTCTCGCAACTTCTCACCGAAGTCGATGCCAATCACGTCCGTGACGTCGTGATTCAGGGGCCGGAGATTCACGGCACCTTCACCAACGGCTCGAGCTTCCAGACCTATGTGCCGAACGATCCGACGCTGGTCTCGCGCCTTTACAACGGCAAGGTCTCGATCACCGCGAAGCCGCCCGGCGACAACGTGCCGTGGTTCGTCTCGCTGCTGGTCTCATGGCTGCCGTTCATCGCCCTGATCGGTGTATGGATCTTCCTTTCGCGGCAGATGCAGGGCGGCGCCGGCAAGGCGATGGGTTTCGGCAAGTCGCGGGCCAAGATGCTGACCGAGGCGCATGGCCGCGTCACCTTCGAGGATGTCGCCGGCGTCGACGAAGCCAAGCAGGACTTGCAGGAAATCGTCGAATTCCTGCGTGATCCCGGAAAATTCCAGCGCCTCGGCGGACGGATTCCGCGCGGCGTGCTGCTGGTCGGACCTCCCGGTACCGGCAAGACGCTGATCGCGCGCGCGGTGGCCGGCGAAGCCAATGTGCCGTTCTTCACGATTTCGGGTTCCGACTTTGTCGAAATGTTCGTCGGCGTCGGCGCAAGCCGGGTCCGCGACATGTTCGAGCAGGCCAAGAAGAATGCGCCCTGCATCATCTTCATCGACGAAATCGACGCGGTCGGCCGTCATCGCGGCGCCGGTCTCGGCGGCGGCAATGACGAACGCGAGCAGACGTTGAACCAGTTGCTGGTCGAGATGGACGGGTTCGAGGCCAACGAGGGCGTGATCCTGATCGCCGCGACCAACCGTCCCGACGTGCTCGATCCGGCGCTGCTGCGGCCGGGCCGCTTCGACCGTCAGGTCGTGGTGCCGAATCCGGACGTGGTCGGCCGCGAGCAGATCCTGAAGGTGCATGTTCGCAAGGTGCCGCTCGCGCCCGATATCAACCTCAAGACCATCGCCCGCGGCACGCCTGGATTTTCGGGTGCCGACCTGATGAACCTCGTCAACGAGGCGGCACTGACTGCCGCACGCCGCAACAAGCGCATGGTGACGCAGGCGGAGTTCGAGGAGGCCAAGGACAAGGTGATGATGGGCGCCGAGCGCAAGTCGCTCGTCATGACCGAGGAAGAGAAGCTGTTGACCGCCTATCACGAGGGCGGCCACGCCATCGTCGGCCTCAATGTCGTCGCCACCGATCCGATCCACAAGGCCACGATCATTCCACGCGGCCGTGCGCTCGGTATGGTGATGCAGCTGCCCGAGCGCGACAAGCTGTCGATGTCGCTGGAGCAGATGACCTCGCGCCTTGCCATCATGATGGGCGGCCGCGTCGCCGAAGAGCTGGTGTTCGGCCGCGAGAAGGTCACCTCGGGTGCGGCGTCCGATATCGAGCAG
>DASUIA010000041.1:0-6168 GCA_036273255.1 Bradyrhizobium sp. | reverse complement strand
GTCTTCGCATAGACGACGAGCGTGTCGGCATAGCCGCCGTTGGTGATCCAGAATTTGGTGCCGTTGAGGCGATAGCCGTTGCCGCTCTTCTCGGCCTTGAGCTTCATCCCGACGACGTCGCTGCCCGCGCCCGCCTCGCTCATCGCCAGCGCGCCGACATGCTCGCCGCTGATCAGCGGAGGGAGATATTTGCGCTTCTGTTCGTCATTGCCCCAGCGGCGGATCTGGTTGACGCATAGGTTGGAGTGCGCGCCGTAGCTCAGGCCCACGGACGCGGAGGCGCGCGCGACTTCCTCCTGCGCGACGACATGCTCGAGATAGCCGAGGCCGAGCCCGCCATATTCCTCCTCTACCGTGATCCCGTGCAGCCCGAGCTCACCCATCTGCGGCCACAGCTCGCGCGGGAATTCGTCGCTCTCGTCGATCTCTGCGGCGATCGGCGCGATCTTGTCGCGAGCGAAGCGCTCGGTCGTCTCGCGGATCGTGTCGGCCATTTCGCCGAGGCCGAAATCGAGCCCGGTGTCGGACATCCGTCAATCTCCTGCAGCGGAGCGCGCTAGCAGAGAGGCACTGCTATTGAAAATCCGCTCAGGCGGCGCCGCGTTCCGGCTTAGTTGAAGCGCCGGGAGTCCCCGGCGCCGCAGCAGCCGTGGGCGGTGGCATGGTCGCCGGCGTGGTTGAGCCGCGATGGCAGGTGAAGCAGGTGATCTTCGAATCCGGCTGGCCCGTGATCGCCGGAAGATCGCCATTGATCTCCTTGACCAGCCGCAACATGCCGCGCGCCGTATCTTTATGGCCCTTGGCGTCGGAGGCGAAGTCGAAGGTCGAGAGCGGCTGGCCCTCCGTGCCAGCGTGACAATAGGTGCAGCGCACGCCGAGCGACTGGGCGAAGAACTTCATCGTTCCGAGAAGCTGGGCACCGCTGATGTCCTGCGGCAGGACCTTCAAATTCTTGTGCGGCGGATTGACGAAGGCGGGCGTGTTCGCAGGCGGCGCGCCGGTCTGAGCAGCGGCGACCGATACGCCGAACAAAGCTGCCGCGCCGATGAGCGCGACCTGTGGAATTCCGACCTTCATGAGGAACCCCTTTTTCGTGACGCAATCATCATGAACTTTGGCTGCGAGCGGTCAAGCGCGGATTTGAAGAAGAAGGTAGCCGTGACTATGTGCGCTGCAACAATTCCTCCCGGAACGGGGAGGGGGACCATGCGAAGCATGGTGGAGGGGCCGGAAGGCCACGCAACGGCCCCTCCGTCAGCGCTTCGCGCTGCCACCTCCCCGTTCCGGGGAGGATTTAAGGAGCACCAAATGCCCACCAGTGAATCCGACCCGATCGTCATCCTCTCCTACGCGCGAACGCCGATGGGCAGCTTCCAGGGTGCGCTGTCGCCGCTCTCGGCCACGGAGCTTGGCGCCACTGCTGTGAAAGCAGCCGTGGAGCGGGCGGGACTCTCGGGCGACCAGGTCGACAAGGTGTTCATGGGCAATGTGCTTTCGGCCGGGCTAGGCCAGGCGCCCGCTCGGCAGGCGGCGATCGGCGCGGGGCTTCCCAAGTCCGCCGAAGCCGTAACCGTCAACAAGGTCTGTGGATCGGGAATGCAGGCGGCGATCTTCGCGACCGACATGCTGAAGGCCGGCTCGGCCGACGTGATCGTCGCCGGCGGCATGGAGAGCATGTCGAATGCGCCCTACCTCTCCAAGAAATATCGCGCCGGCGCACGGATCGGCCACGACACCGTCTACGACCATATGATGCTCGATGGGCTCGAGGATGCCTATGACAAGGGCCGGGCGATGGGCACTTTCGCCGAGGACGCGGCGCGCGAATATCAGTTCACGAGGGCCGATCAGGACGAATATGCGATCGAGAGCCTGCGCCGCGCCAACGACGCCATCACCAGCGGCAGGTTCGACAAGGAAGTGGTTCCCGTGACGGTCGCCACCCGCAAGGGCGAGGTGACGGTTGAGCGTGACGAGCAGCCGGGCAAGGGCAATCCCGAGAAGATCCCGCAATTGAAGGCAGCCTTCGCCAAGGACGGCACGATCACAGCGGCGACCAGCTCATCGATCAGCGACGGCGCGGCGGCCCTTGTCCTGACCCGCCAAAGCGTCGCCGACAAGCTCAGCAAGAAGCCGATCGCGCGCGTCGTGGCTCATGCCGCCGCGGCGCAGGAGCCTGCGAAGTTCACTAGCGCTCCCGTGCCGGCGATCGAGAAGGTGCTTCAGAAGGCGGGCTGGAGCGTCGGCGACGTCGACCTGTGGGAAGTCAACGAAGCGTTCGCCTGCGTCGCGATGATCGCGATGCGCGACATCGGCATCCCGCGCGACAAGATCAACGTCAACGGCGGCGCGACGGCGCTCGGCCACCCGATCGGCGCGAGCGGCGCGCGGATCACGACCACGCTGATCGCGGCGCTCCAGGACCGCGGGCTGAAGCGCGGAGTCGCGAGCCTGTGCATCGGCGGCGGCGAAGCGACCGCGATCGCGGTGGAGCTGGTTTAGTCAATCTTGACGATAGCATTTCTTGTAGCTACATAAATTGTGGCGATCACGTTCGATCCAGTGAAACGGGACCATACGCTCGCTGAGCGAGGCCTCGACTTCGCTGATGCACAGCAGGTGTTCGCTGGACCGTTGGTGGAGAATCCGGATGACCGTTTCGATTATGGCGAGGAGAGATTCATCACCGTCGGCTACTTGAATGGCCGGATGGTCGTCGTGGTGTGGACTTCCCGTGGCGAGGATCGACACATCATCTCGATGCGAAAGGCGAATGATCGTGAGCGAAGAAAATACCAAGAGCAGCTGGGTGGACCCGGACGATGCTCCTGAGCTGGACGACGAATGGTTCGAACGCGCCGAGCTTCGGGTGGGCGACAAAATCATTCGCCGCGGTCGACCTGCAGGCTCATCGAAGAATCTGGTCTCGCTTCGCCTCGACAAGGAAGTGATCGACCACTTCCGTTCCACCGGGCCGGGCTGGCAGACACGGATGAACGACGTACTCCGCAAAGCAGCTGGACTATGAACGCCGAGGCGGCTGCGGTGGAGCTGGTCTAACCCACCACCTCGCTGTCGCCGATGCCCCAGATATCGCCGGTGCGGATGTAGCCCTCTTTCTTGCCGATCTCGATCCGGCACCAGCCGTCGCCTTTGCACCTGTCGATGATGCCGACGACGCCCGGCTGCGCCATGTAGCGGACCTTGGCAGCGTCGTTGCGGTCGGCGCGGATCGGGCGCGGGTCGCCGGGCTTGACGATTGCGGTTCGGCGGTCGCTCAGCATCGTCACCAGCATCCAGCCCTGCGCTCCGTCGGGGTCCTGGATCAGCCGCCAGGTCTCATACTTCTTGACCACGCGCACCGGCAGGTCGCGGCGCTGGTAAAGCCAGACGTTGGGGTAATTCCGCCCCGGCCCCGTGTGGGTCATCGCCTGGCCTGAGGCGATCGACGCCCAGTAAGGCGGCTGCTTGTCCTGCGCCAGCGCGGGGGTGGGCATCAGCATCATCGTCATTCCCGCGAAAGCGGGAATCCAATTTTCCTTCTTTCGCTGGGTCCCCGCTTTCGCGGGGATGACGAAGGAAGTTCGCATCACGCGCCGGTCAATATCCTGTCCACGAGCTGCTTCACGGTCGGAACGAAGCCGTTCGAATAAAAGGGGTCGCTCTTGAAGCGGAACGCCGAGTGGCCGGCAAACATGAGGTTATGCTCGACCGGCCCGCCGTGGGCGATGTCCTGAAGCGTCTTCTGGATGCAGAAACTGCGCGGGTCGGCGAGGCGGCCGGTCGAATTCTTCTCATTGTCGGCCCAGGAGGAGAAAGCGCACTGGCTGAGGCAGCCCATGCATTCGGCCTGGTCCTTGCGAATCTGCTTCTCTTCGTCGGGCGTGACGAAGACCAAAGTGTCGTCGGGCGTCTTCATCGCATTGGTGAAGCCGCGCGCATACCATTCGCGGGCATGGATCAGGTCGCCCCTCGTGACCCAGTAATTCTTCTTGGTGCCGATGCCGACGTCGAGCTCGAAATGATGGTCGCCGATCGGCTCCTTGGTGTAGGCGATCTGGCGCTCGCTGCGCGCTTCGAGGTTGCGCAGGAACGGGTTGCGCACGGCGGACGAATAGAAGCCGGTCGGTGAGAAGCGGTGCAACAGCACGTCGCCTTCCTCGAGCGTCATCAGCCGCGCCTTCCACTCGGGCGGGATCGGGCTTTCCTGAGTCAGCAGCGGGCGAGTGCCGAACTGGAAGACGATCTGCCCGAGCTCGGGATTGTCGATCCAATGCTCCCATTCGTCGAGCCGCCAGACGCCGCCGGCCATGATGATCGGAACGCTGTCGGCGATGCCTTCGGCGCGCATCGTCGCACGGAGCTCGGCAACGCGCGGGTAGGGATCCTGCGGCTTGCGCGGGTCCTCGGCGTTCGACAGGCCGTTGTGCCCGCCGGCGAGCCACGGGTCTTCATAGACGACGGCGGCGAGCCACTCCGCGGCCTTGTGATAGGCGCGCTTCCACAGCGCCCGGAACGCGCGCGCCGAGCTGATGATCGGCAAATAATTGACGCCGTAGGAAGCGGCGATCTCGCTCAGCCTGTAGGGCATTCCGGCACCGCAGGTGACGCCGCTGACCAACCCCTTGGTCCGCTCGAGAACGCCGTGGAGCACGCGCTGCGCGCCGCCCATCTCCCACAGCACATTGATGTTGATCGCGCCCTTGCCGCTGGCGATGTCGTAGGCGCGCTGGACCTGAGCGACGGCGCCGTCGATCGCATATTTGATCAGCTCTTCGTGCCGGTCGCGGCGGGTCAGCGCCTCATAGACCTGCGGAATGATGCGGCCTTCGGAGTCGTAGCTGTCGGCATTGACCGCGGAGACGGTGCCAATGCCGCCGGCTGCCGCCCACGCGCCCGAACTCGCATGGTTGGTGGCGCTGACGCCCTTGCCGCCTTCGATCAGCGGCCAGACCTCTCGCCCGCCATAAAGGATGGGCTTCAGCCCTTTGAACAAAACCCGTCTCCCAAGCGCATCGAGCGCCCTCGGCGCCCCATATAGGGGCGGTTCGTGAACAATGCCCGAAAAAAGTGACGGCTCCCCGCGGGGAGGAGCCGTCACCCCGGCCTCGAGCCGAGGTCCACTTTTTGTTCAAGAACATGCGGATGCCGGATCAAGTCCGGCATGACGCCTGTTCAGTAGCAGCGGCTGGAGGCGGCGGCGCTGCCGACAGCGGCGCCGAGGACGCCGCCGACGATGGCGCCCGCCGCACCGTGATCGCGGCGGAAGCGATAGCCGAAGCGCGTGCGATGGATTCGGTCGCGATCGGTAATCGCGCTCCCGATCACCGCGCCGGCAAGGCCGCCCGCGACCGCCCCCGCCGCCGGATTGCCGCAGCCATAATAGCCGCCATAGCCGTAGCCCGGATAGCCGTAGCCATAGCCGTAATAAGCCGGGTAGCCGTAGCCGTACGGATATCCGTAGCCGTAACCGTAGCTGTATGGAGAGTAGCCGTAGCCGCCGTAATAGCCGTAGGGATAACCGACCGAGATCACGGTGCGGACGCGCGGGTAGTAGCCGAAGCTGCGATATCCGAAATTGTTGAAGCGGAAGTCGCGACGGAAATGGTGGTGGCCGTCGCGGTCGCCGTCATGGTCCCAGTCGCGCGCATTGGCGGCGGTGGGGACGATCAGTGCGGCGGTAAGAGCAAGAGCGATCAGCTTCTTCATCGAAACACTCCTCGATAAAACGCATCGGCCGAAGCGACGCGCAAGGCCGACTCATCATCGCTGCTGCTCCTCGATTCCTGTCGGCAGGATGAATGTCGTTCCATCATCTCAACGACTCAGCGCATAATCGAGCCCGATGTCGACCGCGGGCGCCGATTGGGTGATGCGCCCGAGCGAAATATAGTCGACTCCGGTCTCCGCGAGGAAGCGGATGGTCTCGAGGGTAACGCCGCCCGAAGCTTCGAGCGGCACGCGGCCTCCGACCAGCCGCACCGCTTCGCGGAGCATCGCCGGGTCCATATTGTCGAGCAGCAGCCGGTCGGCGCCCGCGGCAAGCGCCGGCTCGATCTGGTCGATGCGGTCAACCTCGACCTGGACCTGAAGGCCGGTGTTCGCGGCCTTGGCCCGCCGAACCGCTTCCGCGACGCCGCCGCAGACCGCGACATGATTGTCCTTGAT
>DASUIA010000040.1:0-8431 GCA_036273255.1 Bradyrhizobium sp. | reverse complement strand
AAACCGCCCGCCGTAGGCGTCGTCGCCGCGGTTCGCAAGCCTGTCACCCGGTCCAGCGAATATGTCGGCCGCATTCAGGCGATCGAACGGGTCAATCTCGTCGCGCGGGTGGCGGCCTTTCTCGACGCGCGACTCTTCACCGAAGGTGCCGAGGTCAAGAAGGATCAGCCGCTCTATCGGCTCGAGCAGGGGCCGTTCCAGGCCGACGTAAAGGCGAAGGAAGCGACGATCGCCCAGCTCAAGGCCCAGCTTTTGAATGCACAGATCGTTCTCGGCCGAGCCAAGACGTTGCTGAGCACACCCGCAGGACAGCAATCGACGGTCGACACGGCGACCGCCAACGCTTCGGCGCTGGAGGCGCAGGTGCTCGGGGCGGAGGCTCAATTGCGGCAGTCCGAGATCAATCTCGGCTACACCGACATTCGCGCGCCGATCGACGGCAAGATCGGACGCACCGCCGTGACCGTCGGCAACTACGTCAGCCCAAGCTCGGGCGTGCTTGCGACGATCGTGAGCCAGGATCCGATGCATGTGGTGTTCGGCGTCGCCTCGCGCACCGCCATCGCGCTGCGGCGCCGCGGCACCGGGAAGCCGGTCGTGATCAAGATCCGTCTGGCCGACGGCCGCATGTATGGCCACACCGGAACCCTCAATTTCTTCGACAACACGGTAGCCGGCAATACCGATACCATCACGCTGCGGGGCGACGTCGGCAATCCGCTGAGCGACGCAAAGACGGATGGCGCAACGCGCGAGCTCGTCGACGGCGAATTCGTCACGGTGATCCTCGAGGATGCCGAACCGATCGAGGCGGTGACGATTCCGCGCGCGGCGGTGCTGACGGATCAGCAAGGCGACTATGTCTACGTCGTCGACGGCGAGAACAAGGTGCAGCAGCGGCGTATCCAGCTCGGGCCCGCGACGCCGGGCATCGCCGCCGTCTTGAGCGGACTCAGGGAAGGTGAGCAGGTCGTCGTCGAGGGAATCCAGCGGATCCGGCCCGGCGAACTGGTTTCGCCCGGGTCCGCCGGAACCGCGGAGGGCACCCCCGGCTCACCCGCTCCGGGCTGAAGGCGGGATTCGATGCTTTCCGCGATCTTCATCAGCCGGCCGCGACTGGCCATCGTCATCGCCATCGTCATCACGCTGGCCGGGCTGATCGCCCTGACGCGGATTCCCCTGGCGCAATTCCCGGACATCGTGCCGCCGCGCGTGCAAGTGACCGCGAGCTATCCGGGCGCGTCGGCAGCGGTGATCGAGGCGGCCGTGGCGCAACCGCTCGAGGCCCAGATCGTCGGCGTCGACAAGATGATCTACATGAAATCGACCAGCGCCAATGACGGCACGTACAATCTGACGGTCAGTTTCGCCGTTGGAACGAACCCCGACATCGACACCGTCAACGTCAACAATCGCGTCCAGACCGCGCTGCCGCAGCTTCCGCAGATCGTGCAACTGCAGGGGCTGACGGTCATCAAGCGATCGGCGGCGATCCTGCAGTTTCTCAATCTCTACAGCGATGACGGAAAGCTCACGCCGGTGTTCATCACCAGCTATGCGACGCTGAACGTTCTCGATGAGCTGTCCCGCGTCACGGGCGTCGGCCAGGCCCTGATGTTCGGCAAGCTCAACTATTCCATGCGCATCTGGTTCGACACTCAGCGCCTGACCAACCTCAGCCTGGCACCGTCCGACGTGATCAACGCCATCCAGGCCCAGAACGTTCAGGCGCCGGTCGGTCGCATCGGCGCGCGGCCGGTCGGCAATGACCAGCAATTCCAGATGAACGTTCAGACCCAGGGCACGCTGACGACGCCGGAACAGTTCGGCAGGATCGTGTTGCGGGCCAATCCGGACGGCACCGTGCTTCGCGTCAGCGACGTCGCCCGCGTCGAACTCGGCGCGCAGAACGAGGATACCGAAACGCGGATCAACGGCCGGCCGGCCGTCGGCATCGCGCTCTATCTGGCGCCGGATGCCAATGCCGTCCAGACCGCAACCGCCGTCAGCCGGACGCTGGAGCGGTTGTCCGGGCGGTTTCCGCCGGGGCTGAAGGCGCGCGTCGTCTACGACTCGACCGTCTTCGTCGATGACACCATTCACGAGGTGTTGTGGACGCTCGGCCAGGCTTTCGTCCTCGTGATCGCCGTTGTGTTCCTGTTCCTCGGCAATCTGCGAGCCACCATCATTCCGGCCGTCGCCGTTCCCGTCAGCCTGATCGGTACCTTCGCGGTGCTGCTGCTGATCGGTTATTCCGCCAATACGGTCTCCCTGCTGGCGATGGTGCTCGCGATCGGCATCGTCGTCGACGATGCGATCGTCGTGGTCGAGAACGTCGAGCGCGTCCTGGAGGAGGAGCCGGATCTGAGCCCTGTCGCGGCCACGCTCAAGGCGATGAACCAGATCACCGGTCCGATCATCGCGATCACGCTGGTGCTGCTTTCGGTTTTCGTGCCGGTCGCCTTCATTCCCAGCATTTCCGGGCAATTGTTTCGCCAGTTCGCCGTCACCATCAGCGTTGCCATGTTGATATCGGCACTGAACGCGCTGACGCTGTCACCCGCCCTTTGCGCCGTGTTCCTCCGGCATGAGCCCAGGAAGCGCGGTCCGATGTCGCTGGTGTTGCGGGCGATCGACCGCCTTCGCGACGGTTACGCCGCGATCGTGGCGCGTCTGCTGCGGCTCAGTCTGCTGTCGGTGCTGTTGATCCTGGTCTGCGCGGGCGGCATCTTCGGCATTTCGAAATTCACGCCGACCAGCTTTCTGCCGGAGGAGGATCAGGGCGCGTTTTTCCTGAACGTGCAATTGCCGGACGGCGCGTCGGTGGCGCGGACCAGCGAGACTGTCCGCAAGGTCGAACAGCTTCTGAAATCGATGCCGCAGGTACAGGACGTCTTTGCCGTCATCGGATTCTCGCTGCTCGACACCGCCAATGAGGCCAACACCGGGTTCCTGCTGGCCAAGCTCAGACCCTTCGAGGATCGCCGCAAGGCCGAGGACTCGGCGCAGGCACTGATCCGCAAGACCTTCGCGGAAGGCGAGCAGATAGCGACGGCGAGAATCGTGGCTTTCAACCTGCCGCCGATCATCGGCCTGTCCACCAGCGGCGGCTTCGAGTATCAGCTCGAGGCGCTCGAAGGACAGGATCCGGTCCGGCTGGGCGGTGTCGTCCAGGCCGTGATCAGCGCGGCCAACCAGGACTCGCGGCTCGCCCGGGTATTCTCGACCTTTACCGCCTCGACGCCATCGATCTACCTCGACATCGACCGTGACAAGGCGCAGGCGCTCGGCCTCAACATGAGCGACGTGTTCACGGCTCTGCAGTCGACGCTCGGCGGCTTCTTCGTCAACAACTTCAATCTGTACGGCCGGACCTGGCAGGTCAATCTCGAGGGCGAGGCGAGGAACCGGCGCGATTTCGAGGACATCTGGAAGATACACGTGCGAAGCAGGACCGGCGAGATGGTGCCAATGCGCTCGATCGCCGACCTTCGGTTCGTCGTCGGTCCGCAGGTGATCACGCGCTACAACAACCGCCGTTCGATCACCATCAATGGCAGCCCCGCGCCGGGTGGCTCGTCGGGCGCCGCGCTGACCGCCATGCAACACGTCTCGGACACGACCCTGCCGCCCGGCTATGGCTTTGAATGGACCGGCACCGCCTATCAGGAGCATGAAGCCGGCGGCCAGACCGGTCCGATCCTGGCGATGGCGGTGGTCTTTGCCTTCCTGTTCCTGGTGGGCCTCTATGAGAGCTGGATGATTCCGATTCCGGTCCTGCTATCGGTGGTGGTCGGCGTGCTGGGCGCCTATGCGGGGATCCTCGTTGCCGGACTGACGCTCGACCTCTATGCCCAGATCGGACTCGTCGTGCTGATCGCGCTGGCGGCCAAGAACGGCATCCTCATCGTCGAATTCGCACGCGACCAGCGTGAGCGGGGCGTGGCCATCGAGGAAGCCGCCCTGCTTGGCGCGCGCATGCGGTTTCGCGCCGTCATGATGACCTCGATTGCCTTCATACTCGGCCTGCTCCCGCTGGTGTTTGCGCACGGCGCCGCGCAGATCAGCCGGCGCGACGTCGGGACGTCGGTGTTTTCCGGCATGCTGGTCGCGAGCTCGATCGGCGTCTTCATGATCCCGATGCTGTATGTCGTGTTCCAGAGGTTGCGCGAAAGGGATTTCCGCTCGAGGCGGGCCCGGCGTCAGGCGGAGCCTGCCGGCGAATAGCGGTCGCGCGGGGCGAGGCTATGGCGCGAACGCGTCGTACACGAGCTTCTTGAAGGTGGGCAGAACACGTCCGCGTTCCTGCTCGGTCTGCTCCATCAGGAGGTAGATCATGTCCAGTTTCGGAACCACCCCGAAATAGGTCCCGCTGCCGCCGTCCCATTTCAGTTCGCCGATCGAGCCGGGCGGGGGCGGCCAGGTAATTCCGGGGTCGGTGCGAACCGCAATACCATAGCCGTAGCCAAAGCCGTCGCCGGGGAAATAGAAGTAATCCCGCGCGACGCCGGCGCCCGGCCCGATGTGATCGGTCGTCATCTGCCTGAAGGCCGCCGGGCTGAGAAATTGCCTGCCGCCGGATTTTCCGCCGTCGAGCAGCATCTGCGCAAACATCGCATAGTCGGTGATGCTCGAGACCAGCCCGCCGCCGCCGGACTCCCATTCCGGATTTGCCAGCCGCTGCTTTTCGGACAGCAGCAGGACGGCATCCGATGGCAGCGGCCTGGCCATGCGCTCCTGTTCGGCCGGGCTTTCGAGCACGAATCTCGTGCTGGTCATTCCGAGCGGGTCGAAGATGTGCATCTTCAGGAACTGAAACAGCGATTTTTTGGAAACGATTTCGATGATCCGTCCCAGCACGTCGGTGGAGTAGCCGTAGCGCCAAAGCGTGCCGGGCTGCGCGACCAACGGGAGACCGGCGATACGGTCGGCCAGGACCCTGTTGTCGAACTTGCCGTGCAACACGGCGGCTTTCGCGTAGGCAGCCCTGATCAGGTCGCCGCCTATGTAGTCGTAGCTGAGGCCCGAGGTGTGCCGCATCAGATCCTCGACGGTGACGGGCCGGTTCGGTGCCACCAGCTTGAGGACCGGTTGACCATCCTGCGTTTCGGACTGGACGCCGACTTTTGTCGAGGCGAATGCCGGAATGTATTTCGACACCGGATCGGCCAGCGCCAGTCTTCCTTCGTCGATCAGCATCATCGCGGCGAGGTTGGTGATTGGCTTGGTCATCGAATGAAGTGCGAACAGGGTGTCCGCCGTCATGGGCTGCCCGGTGGCGACGTTGCGGACGCCGAACCCCCTGAGATAGACCGGCGCCCCGTGCTGCTGGATCAACACCATGGCGCCGGCAAGCTTGCCGGTCGCGACCTCGCTTTCGAAGAATTCGGACAGCCGCTCGAGTTTGGCGGCTGACGGCGCGGTCGCGCCGGGTTCGGCCTCGACCCGCGCGAGCATGCCGGCAGCCGCCATCACCGGGACTGCTACCGCCAACACTGCCAGGACCTTAGGCGCCACGAAAGATGACCCGCACGGCCGTGGCCGCCCACAATGATCCAACGATCGAACCCGGCATTGTCCTCAACAACAAAACCATCGTGCGAGCTTGCGCTTGGCCTGCAACGATGGCGGTCAGTGCTCCTTCAGCGGAAGAACAAAGACCTGGCCGGGATAGATGCGGTCCGGGTTGCGGATCCGGTCCCGGTTCGCCCGGTAGACGAGCGAGTATCGGGTACCCTCGCCATAGGTCTGGCGGCTGATGCGCCACAGGCTGTCGCCGCGCGTCACGGTCATGGTGGATTTCCTGGGCGGGAGAGCGGCGGCCAATGGGCCTCCGTCCGACCGAGCCGCCGCGGTCGAAATCGCGGCTTCCTGCTGCTTCGCAAGTTGCAGACCTGGCTGCGAGGGCTGCGCCGCTTTCCCCCCGGCATCGCCGGCATTGGACGGCGAGTCCGCATGCGCCTGCAGCGTGCCGGAATCGGGCGCGACCTCGGCGAGCGCGACCGCCACGCTCTGCTTGGACAGCCTCTCCTTGCCGTCGGGTTCTCGGGACCTCAGTGTGAGCGCGTAGTTGCCGGGAGGAAGCCGGGAAGGGGTCATGACGAACTGGCCGGATTGGTCGGCGACCGCTCGATCGAGGCTCTCGCCATTGCCCATCAATTCCACGGTCGCGCCCGGCGCCGCCCTGCCGGCGATCACCGCCTCACCCGTTCCTTCGATGCGGGCGACGTCGAAAGCCGGCACCGTTTCCTCGACATCAGGCGCGCGGGGCGATGCGGGCGGTGCAGCCGCCACGGCGTTTGCTTCGGCCTGCACGGCTGCGAGGGCGTGTGAGGCTTGATCATGGACTTGTGGCGCAGGCGCCGGAACTGCTGCGGCGGCCATTGCGGCCCTGGCTTCCGGCGCCGGTTGTTGTCGCATCTGGACAAGGCCGACCGCGACGGCGGCACCGCAGGTCGCAGCAAGCGCGAGATACGGCACTCCTATCCGGCCTATCGAAATGGCAGTCATGATCCCCGACCCTCGGCTCGATCGTTTTCCGGTCGGCCCCGGCGCCAACCCTGCGCCCATTTGTTCCGGCCATCAAGTCCGGCCGAACGGTTTCCCGTCGGTCAGCCGTGCTGTCCAATGCATAGTGGTGAGATGTGGGCATTTTGAGGACGCGGCGGCGTCTACGCGGATTGTTCCGGCCCGGGCGTGTCCCTGCGGGGTGCAGAAAAATGACCGACCGATCGACCGTTTGGTCGACGCCGTCCTACGCTGTCACGCAATTGACTCGACCGCTGGCTCGCGCCAAGTACAGCGCGCCCGATGACATCAAAGGCAAGCCCCCTTATGCCCGACTTCCACGGCGTCTTTCCCTACCTGGTCTCGCCAATCGATGCCGACGGACACATCCGCAGCGACGTGCTCGGCCGGCTCTGCGATGACCTCATCAAGACCGGCGTGCACGGGCTGACGCCGCTCGGCTCGACCGGCGAGTTTGCCTATCTCGACAGGAAGCAGCGCCTGGCGGTGGTGCAAGCCACCATCGAGGCCGCGAGCGGGCGCGTGCCGGTGGTCGCCGGCGTCGCCTCGACCTCGACGGCGGATGCCGTGGAGCAGGCAAGGGCCTGTCAGCAGCTCGGCGCCGATGGCATCCTCGCGGTGCTCGAAGCTTATTTCCCGCTCGGCGACGCGCAGGTCGAAGGCTATTTCCGCGGCATTGCCGATGCCGTCGATATCCCGGTCGTGATCTATACCAATCCGCAATTCCAGCGTTCCGACCTGACGCTCGACGTGATCACACGGCTGTCGGCCCATCCGCGCATTGGCTATATCAAGGATGCCTCCACCAATACCGGGCGATTGCTGTCGATCATGAATCGCTGCGGCGACGCGATCCGGGTGTTTTCCGCCTCCGCCCATATCCCGGCCGCGGTGATGCTGATCGGCGGGGTTGGCTGGATGGCGGGGCCGGCCTGCCTCGCGCCGCGCCAGAGCGTCGAGCTTTATCATCTCTGCAAGGCGCAACGCTGGGACGAAGCGCTGGCGCTGCAGCGGCGGCTGTGGCGCCTCAACGAAGCGTTCGCGCGCTACAATCTGGCGGCATGCATCAAGGCCGGCCTTGCGATTCAGGGCTATCAAGTCGGCGATCCCGTGCCGCCGCAGTCAGCCCTCACCGCCGACGAGCGGAAGGCCGTCGAGGCGGTGCTGCGGGACCTTGGATGAGTGTCTTGCGCGTTGCGCGCGATAACGCCAGCCTCGTCATTCCGGGGCGCGAGCAAAGCGAGCGAACCCGAATCCATTGGGCCGCAATGATCGCGGTGGGATGGATTCCCCGATGCGCAATTGCGCATCTGAGGCTCGCGCCAGGCGGGCGCGCCCCGGAATGACGGCGCTGGTTGTTTCCCGAAAATCCGCTAAAACCCGCGGCAAATTCCATGAAAAGGCTCGAAGGACAAACTGATGAACATTCTTCCCGGCGATTTGCGTTTTGGTGCGGGCCAGCCGGTCAAGCGTCTTGAAGACCAGCGGATGCTCACCGGGAAGGGGCAGTTCATCGACGACAAGCCGGAAGACGGCGCCCTGTGGTTGCACGTGCTGCGCTCGCCCCATGCCCATGCCAGGATCGTGTCGATCGACCGCACGGCCGCATCGGAGGTGAACGGCGTCGAGGCGGTCTATACCGGCGCCGATCTGGTTGCCGATGACATCGGCACGCTGCCGACGCTTCTGGTGTTCAAGCGGCCCGACGGCTCCGCGATGACCGCGCCGCCGCGACGCCTGCTGGCGCATGAACTGGTGCGGTTTACCGGCGAGCCGGTCGCCGCCGTGGTGGCGACATCGCGGGTCGCAGCGCAGACCGCCGCGGAAGCGATCGTCATCGACTATCAAGCGCTGCCATCGGTGGTCGACCCGGCTGAAGCGATCAAGCCGGGCGCGCCGGCGG
>DASUIA010000039.1:0-4258 GCA_036273255.1 Bradyrhizobium sp. | reverse complement strand
GTGTGGGATGCGCGACCCCTATGAGGTCTTGGGGGTGCCGCGGAGCGCCAGCGCTGCGGCCATCAAGAGCGCCTATCGCAAGCTCGCCAAGAAGCATCACCCCGACAGCAACAAGAACGATCCAAAAGCGGCGGCGCGGTTTTCCGAGTTGAATTCGGCCAATGAGATCATTGGCGACGAGGACAAGCGTAAGCAGTTCGATCGCGGCGAGATCGACGCCGAAGGCAAGCCGCGCTTCCAGGGTTTCCAGGGCGGCGGTTTTCCGGGCGGTGACCCCCGTACGCGCCGGAGCGCGCCCGGCGGCGGCTTCGAAACCCATACCTTCCGCACCGGCGGCGCCGGCCCCGGCAATTTCGGTGGTGGCGGCGGCGGTTTTGAGGACATCCTCAACAGCATGTTTAGCGGCGCACGGGGCGGTGCCCGGCCGGGTGGCTCGACCTTCGAGTTCGACCCGGGCGGGATTGCGCTCGACCTCGATCTCAATGTCGCGATGACCGTCTCGCTCGAAGAAGCCGCCAGCGGCGTCGAGAAGCGCGTCCGGTTGCCGACCGGCAAGGAACTCAATGTCAGGATTCCCGCCGGCGTCAGCGCCGGTCAGCAGATCCGGCTGAAGGGGCAGGGCGAGACCGCGCAGGGTCATCCACCCGGCGATCTCCTGATCACCGTCAACATCGCGCCGCACGCCTTCTTCAAGGTCGACGGCAACGATCTGCGGGTCGAGCTGCCGATCACGCTCTACGAGGCCGTGCTGGGCGCCAAGGTCAGGGTTCCGACGCTGGGCGGCGCGGTCGAACTGTCGATCCCGAAGAATACGTCGAGCGGCCGTACCTTCCGCCTCAAGGGCAAGGGCTTGCCGAAAGCGGGTGGGGCAGCCGGCGACCTGTTCGTGACCACCCGTATCATGTTACCGGATGGGAACCACAGCGACCTTGAGGCATTGATGCAGAAGTGGCGCGACGGACACCCCTACAATCCGCGCAGCGATCTCGGCTGAGCGCTTGCAAAAAAGGTGCGGCCTCGAAAGGGGGACCAGCGCGGTACTAAACCCCGATCGAGGCCGCTTGCGTCGATCGGCGGATCGAACGCATCACATTCTCGCGATAACATCCGGTACGATATTTAGACGCGTCGATGTTCCAATTCCAGATTTTCAATGTCGGAATTGGGACATTCGCCATGACCTTGTTTAGCCGCCGCTTTTTTCGGTCTGCTCATAGACAATTTGTGCCACCTGGGTCAGCCTTTCGCGGTCGCTGCCCCCGCTCACGACATAGCCGACGCCACGATCGGCCCAGAACAGGGCCCCGTCACCGCCCTGTCGGGCATAGCGCATCTGGCTCGTCCCGGTGGCGGCGCGGGCGGTATAGACCGTAAAGCGCTCTCCCGAAGCGCTCTCATACATCAGGAACGAGGCGGGCCCGCTCGGGCCGGGCAACAGCCGCCCTCCCACCAGTTTCAGGCCGGATGCGCCCAGTTCCGGCGCCCGGACAACCCAGCCGCAGCGCTTGGTCAGCCATTGCTGGAGATGGTCGCGCTCGCTTCCCGGCACCTCGACGGGGTGACGCACCTCGACCACATAGAGCCGGTACGCATCCAGCGCATCCAGCGTGAAATTCTGGGCTACCGAGGGCGAAGCGAACACGCCACGCGCCATCCAGCCGGCCCCGCCGCCGCAGGCGAACGCCACCAGCGTCGCGGCCACCGCGCCGTAGATCCATTTGCGCGGCCGCCGCACCAACCGCTCGATCTCCAGGCGCTTCGGCACCGCCTCGTCGGCCACGGAATCGTAGCGCGCGTGCAGCGCTTGCGCCATCGTCTGCCACGATCGCACCCGTTCGGCATCTTCGGGATGCGTGGCGAGCCAGGCTTCGACGTCGCCGCGACGCTCCGGCGGCAATTCGCCGTCGACATAGGCGTGCAATTCGTCTTCGGTAACGGGAATTTTCCGGTCGGTCATAGTCGTTGTCCAGTCTCAATGGAAAATCGTCCAGCCAACGGCAGCGATCTCCCCGTTGCTGCCGCCGAGCGATCAAAACCCACCGCGATCCAACCTCGCCCAGCCCGATCGCGTCCACTGTCCGCTAAATCCATTTTCATCACATCCAAATGCATTTTGCTTGCATCATTTGACCCGACGCAGCGCCGGCTGCTCGCCATCGAGCACCGCTTTCACATGCGCGCGGGCGCGGGCGAGGCGGGACATCACGGTGCCGATCGGCACGCCCTGAATGTCGGCAACCTCGCGGTAGCTCAATCCTTCCAGAATGACCAGGAGCAGCACCGCGCGCTGCTCCTCGACCAGGGTCGCCAGCGCGCGGGCGATGTCGCGGCCTTCCGCTTCGGTCCCGCTGGCGTCGGGATTGTTTTCGAGCAGCGGCATGAATTGCGGCCGCCGGGCCAGCGAGCGCCGGCGATTCTTGTTGAGGTTGGTCAGGATCGTGTAAAGCCAGCTCCTGATGTCACCGCCGAGAAACAGCCGCTCCGAACGCAGCGCCCGCACCAGTGTGTCCTGCACCAGATCGTCGGCGACGTCGGCATCGCGCGCCAGCGCGCGCGCGTAGCGGCGCAGCGCCGGAATCATGGCTTCGACACTTTCACGAAACGCAGTCATTGAAGCTCGATCCCAGGGTTTGCCGGCCGGCCTTCAATCGTACCAGCGACGTGAACGTCTCGCACAACATAACCCCGAAAATGCACGGCTATTCCTGAGATCGGCGGGTGCGACGAAACGGATCAGGGTGGATTGGGGCTGTACCGGCTGGGACGGCTGGTGTACCTCCAGCACCGGATCAAGCTCGATGGGATGCCGAATGTCGCAAAGTTCAGGATTGATGCAGGGCAAGCGCGGAGTGATCCTCGGCGTCGCCAACAACCGCTCGATCGCCTGGGGCATCGCCAAGGCGTGCCACGCCGCGGGAGCCGAGATCGCGCTCACCTGGCAGGGCGATGCATTGAAGAAGCGGGTCGAGCCGCTGGCGGCGGAGGTTGGCGCCGTCCTGCTCGGCCATTGCGACGTCACCGATTTTTCCACCATCGACGCGGTGTTCGCGGAGCTGAAGCAGAAGTGGGGCAAGATCGACTTTGTGGTCCACGCGATCGCGTTCGCCGACAAGGACCAGCTCGACGGCCGCTATCTCGAAACCACCGCCGAGAATTTTTCCAAAAGCCTGCTGATCAGTTGCTACTCGCTGACCGCGATCGCGCAGCGCGCCGAGAAGCTGTTGACCGATGGCGGCTCGATCCTGACCCTGACCTATTACGGCGCCGAGAAATGGATGCCGCACTACAACGTGATGGGCGTCGCCAAGGCGGCGCTGGAGGCGAGCGTCCGCTATCTCGCTGCCGATCTCGGCGAGAAGAACATCCGCGTCAACGCCATTTCGGCGGGGCCGATCAAGACCCTGGCGTTTGCCGGCATTGCCGACTCCCGCTATCTGCTGAAGTGGAACGAAGTCAACGCCCCGATGCGCCGCAACGTGACCATCGAGGAAGTCGGCGACAGCGCGCTCTATCTGCTGTCCGACCTGTCGCGCGGCGTGACCGGCGAGGTGCACCATGTCGATTCCGGCTATCACGTGGTCGGCATGAAGCGCCCGGAGGCACCGGACATTTCGTTCGGCAGCGCGTCGAAGGAATAGACCTCCACTTCGATGGCTTCGCCAACGATCTATTATATCCGTCACGGCGAGACGGCCTGGAACGCGGTCGGCCGCTTCCAGGGCACGCGCGATATCCCGCTCAACGAACTCGGCCGCAGCCAGGCGGCCGCTGCCGGCGAAATCCTGCTGCGTCTGCTCGCCCATGATGGCCACGCCCCGGCAGCATTGCCCTATGTCGCAAGCCCGCTCGGCCGGGCGCGGCTGACCATGGAGCTGGTGCGCGAAGTGCTGAAGCTGCCGGCGACCGGCTACGATGTCGACGACCGGTTGCGGGAAATCGGTTACGGCCAGTGGGAAGGGCTGACGCTGACGGAAATGCAGCTCCATGACGCCGCCACCTTCGCCTCGCGCAATCTCGACAAATGGGGCATCGCCGCGCCGGCGGGGGAGAGCTACGCCAGCGTCACGCGGCGGATGCGGGATTGGTTCGATTCGCTGCTGACTGATACCGTGACCGTCGCCCATGGCGGCACCATGCGCGCGCTGATGGTGGCGCTCGGCGTGGCGACGCCGCTCGAGGCCGCGGAGACCCCGATCGGGCAGGGCGTGGTGTACGTGTTTAGAAACGGCGGAATGACGAAGTATGGCTGATATGAGTT
>DASUIA010000038.1:0-4522 GCA_036273255.1 Bradyrhizobium sp. | reverse complement strand
GACGATTCCCCGCTCACCGAGCATCGCGACCGCCTCATCATACAACCCCTTGGCGACGCCGTGACCTTCGTGCAGCGAGCTGGCGACGTCGTAGATCATCCTGGCCTTGGGATCGTCGAATTGCGGCGTGCGCCGGTCGCGGATGTCGTCGATGATCTTCGGATCGAGGCCGCCCTTGAGCGCCAGCCGCTTGTGCGCGAACCATTCGTAATGCGCGGTCCAGTGCCGCGCGGTGACCAGGATCGCGATCTCCGACAGCTTGGCCGGAAACACGGTATCGAACCGCAGAAACCCGCCCAGCCGGGTGGCATGGCGCGCCATTTCCGGGCTGTTGAGCCAGGCCATCATCGGCGGTGGCGGGGCGCCGCGCTTGCCGGCGATCGATTCGTCGTAGGTCTGTTTCTGGTCCGCGCTCATTTCGCCAGGCGAAAGCAGCTTCAGGCGCATGTCCGTTTCCCATTGTTTCGCAACCGCCGTGGTAGTGCCGAATACACCGGATTGGGCACCATGGCCACCTCCGCCGCGGCATGGGTTGCCGCAAAGGGGCATATTGAATTCCGCGATCCGACCGCTAAGGTCGATCCGATCCCTTGCGATGCGCCGCCATGTCCGATCTAGAGCAGGAGGGCGTGCAGATGCATGGCGACCAGTTCGACATCGGCTTCTTCATGAAGCGCGCACGCGTCTGCCAGGAATTGTTCGGCGACAGCATTTTTCACGCCGACGAACTGGCGCGGATGAAGGGGTATTGATTGTTATCGTCATGGCCGGGCTTGTCCCGGCCATCCACGTCTTTCGCTGTCGCGTCAAGAAAGACGTGGATGCCCGGCACGAAGGCCGGGCATGACGGAGGTGACAGCCCTACCGGATCGGCGGGGCGTACTGGATGCCGCCGGCGCTCCAGAGTTGATTGAGGCCGCGCGGAATCTTCAGCTTCGATCCGCTGCCGACATTGCGGTCGTAGACCTCGCCGTAATTGCCGACATGGCGGATGATGCGGGCGGCCCAGTCCTTGGTCAGGCCGAGATCCTCGCCATAGGTGCCTTCGGTTCCGACCAGCCGCATCACGTCGGGTTTCCTCGACTTCAGCGCCTCGTCGATGTTCTTCGAGGTGACGCCGAGTTCCTCGGCGTTGATCATCGCATAGAGCGTCCACTTCACGATCAGCATCCAGTCGTCGTCACGTTCCCGCACCACGGGGGCGAGCGGCTCCTTCGAGATGATGTCGGGCAGGATGACCTGATCGTCCGGGCGCGAGAGGTTGAGCCGCAACGCGTAGAGCTGGGAGACATCGGCGGTCAGGACGTCGCATTTGCCGGAATCGTAGGCTTTGATGACGTCGTCGAGCTTGCCGAACTTCATCTCCTGGTACTTCATGTTGTTGGCGCGGAAATAATCCGCGAGATTGAGCTGCGTGGTGGTATCGCCCTGCACGCAGACCTTGCTGCCGTCGAGCGCCAGCGCGGAATCGATGTTGCGGTCCCGCGGCAGCATGAAGCCCTCGCCGTCATAATAGGCGACCGCCGGGAAATAGAGGTCGTAGGATGTCTCGCGCGACATGCTCCAGGTCGAGTTGCGGGACAGGATGTCCACCTTGCGGTTCTGCAGCTCCTTGAAGCGCTCATTGGCGTCGAGCGGAATGAACTTCGCCTTGCTCGGGTCGTCAAAGATCGCGGCGGCGACGGCGCGGCAGAAGTCGACATCGAAGCCGGTCCAGTTGCCCTTGTCGTCGGGAATCGAGAAGCCGGGCAGGCCGGTATTGACGCCGCACAGCACCTCGCCGCGGCGGATCGTCCGCTTCAGGGTTCTTGTATCATAGCGTTCATAGGTGACGGCGGCGGCCGCGATCGCAAATGCAATCGCCAGTCCTATCAGGAGACCGCCTCGAAATGTCCGCATGATCTGTCACTCGCCAATCAATGGAGAAAAATGATCCGGTTGGGAAAAAAGCGGCGTCGCGCCTTACAGCTCGGGCTTCTGCCGCACGATCACCTTGGTGCCGACCGGGACGCGGTCGTAGAGATCGGTCACGTCGGCATTGACCAGCCGGAAGCAGCCGGACGACACCTTGGTGCCGATCGTGTCCGGCCGGTTGGTACCGTGGATGCGATAGACGGTGGTGCCGAGATACATCGCGCGGGCGCCGAGTGGATTGCCGGGACCTCCCGCCATGAAGCGGGGTAGATAGGGCTGCCGTGCGATCATCTCCGGCGGCGGCGTCCAGTCCGGCCACTCCGCCTTGCGGGTGATGCTCAGAAGTCCCTGCCACTGAAACCCGTCGCGACCGACGCCGATGCCGTAACGCAGGGCACGCCCGTTGCCCTCCACCAGATAGAGATGACGCTCCGCCGTCGAGATGATGATGGTGCCGGGCGGCTCGGTCGTCCGGTAGTAAACCGTCTGCTTCCGGAATTCCGGGTCGAGCTGCACGGAATCATCGGGTAGCAGTCCCGGCTGGTCGCCGATATCAGGCTGCTGGGCAAAGCTCTGCGAGGCCGAAATCATCAGGCCAGCCGCCGCCATCATCATCCAGATCAGGTGCCGAAACTTGACCATGCAAAGCTCCCCCGCCTCAGACTGCCGGCTCAGTCACGCCGTTTGGTAATTGTCGCCGCCATCAAATCTCAGGGATGGCACGATGGCAAGGAAAGAAGGTCCGGAAAACCTCACTTCGGCGCCAGCCAAAGCCTCAAACCGAAGGACACGATCGCCACAGTGCCGACGCCGCCCAGCCAGAGCGCGGCAAACCACAGCAGGCGCTGCGCCAGCGGCGTCCGTTTGGGTACCGGCGGCATCAATGGTAGCCGCTTCCAGGCGTGACCTTGCCGCGGAAAACCCAATAGGCCCAGCCGGTATAACCGAGGATCAGCGGCACGAGTACGGCCACGCCGAACAGCATGAAGACCTGGCTGCTTTCGGGCGAGGCCGCCTGCCAGATCGTGATGCTCTGCGGTACGATATACGGCCACATGCTGATGCCGAGACCGGCATAGGACAACGCAAACAGCAGCAACGTCAGAAAGAACGGTCGGTAGTCCTGCCTCGCGGCGAGGCTGCGCAGCAACAGCACGGTCACGGCGGCGACCGCGATCGGCACCGGCGCGGTCAGGATGACGTTCGGCCAGGTGAACCAGCGCTGCGCGTATTGGACCTGGAGGAAGGGTGTTGCGATGCTCACCGCGCCGATCGCGCCCAGCATGGCGAACAGCAGCGACCAGCTCAGATGATAGGCCCGGTCGCGCAGCGCGCCCTCGGTCTTCATGACCAGCCAATTCGCGCCGAGCAGGGCATAGCCCACCACCAGGGCCACGCCGGTCAGCATGCTGAACGGCGTCAGCCAGTCCCACCAGCCGCCGGCATAGTGCCGTCCCTCGACATGGACGCCCTGCAGGATCGCACCGAGTGCAATGCCCTGCGCGAGCGTCGCCAGCAGCGATCCGCCGGCAAAGGCGACGTCCCAGCGGTTGCGTCCGCCCTGCGTCGTCCGCCAGCGAAATTCAAAGGCGACGCCCCGAAAGATCAGGCCAATCAGCATCGCAACCATCGGCGTGTAGAGCGCCGGCATCAGAACGGCATAGGCGAGCGGAAATGCCGCCATCATGCCACCGCCGCCGAGCACCAGCCAGGTTTCGTTGCCGTCCCAGACTGGTGCGACGCTGTTCATGATGACATCGCGATCGGCCTTCGCCGGAAACAGCGGAAACAGCAGACCGAGGCCGAGATCGAAGCCGTCCATCACCACATAGACAAAGACCGCGAACGCGATGATGAACGCCCAGACGGTCGCGATGTCGATCGTCGCGGTCATCCGACGGATCCTTTGGCGGCAACGCCTGCGGCCGGCGTGATCCCGGCGGCGCGGGCTGGCATGTCGCCGCGAGGTCCCTGTTCGCCGTGATGCGGCGGGGTGGCCATCAGCCGGAACAAATAGGTCAGGCCCGCCGCGTAGACGATGAAGTACACGATCACGAAGGCGAGCAGCGAGGATCCGACCGCCGGAGCGGCCAGCGGCGAGGCCGAGTCGGGAGTGCGCAGCAGGCCATAGACCGTAAAGGGCTGCCGGCCGACCTCGGTCGTGAACCAGCCCGCCAGCACCGCGATGAAGCCGGCGGGCCCCATCGCCAGCGCAAACCGATGCAGCGCGCGCCACCGATACAACAGGCCTCGCCAGCGCGCGTAAAGACTGAGGACACCGATCCCCAACATCAGGAATCCGATCCCGACCATGATCCGGAACGACCAGAAGATCACCGGCACCGGCGGCCAGTTTTGCCGCGGGACGGTGTCGAGCCCGTTCAGCGGGGCGTCGAGCGAATGCTTGAGCACGAGCGAGGAAGCCTTCGGGATTTCGACGGCATATCTCATGTTGCCGGCGGCCTCGTCGGGCCATCCGAACGGCGCGCCGCTGATCTTGTTCGGCCTGCCGGATGAGACGGCGGCCAAGGTCAAATACGCGATCGAAATCCCCAAGATGGGGTCGCTGATTCTCAAACATTCTCCGAATGCCCCGCTTGCCGGCCTC
>DASUIA010000037.1:0-7500 GCA_036273255.1 Bradyrhizobium sp. | reverse complement strand
TGCACCGCACATGGCTTGCCACCGAGTTTAGGGTTATTCCGTCATCTCGGTCTCCGCCCATAAACAGGTGGTAAATTCCTCCCGATAAAACTGGGTCAATAGCCGCACAACGGTGATTCGACCCAAAAAAGCCATCGCTATTGTCAATGCGCGCTAAATGACCGGCGATCCCGCTTTGTCAAATCCAAAGGGATTGGTTAACCTTGGCAGGATCGTCGAACCCGACTCTGGCCGCCGCCGATTGGATTCGGACGGTATTTGCGTCCTTGCGGCGAGCCCCAGGCGGTCCCATATTTCCGGCATCGATCCCGCGGAAGGGTCGGATCGGACGGGAGCGGCGATCTGAAAACCTCTGGGAATTCCTTGAAAAGGTTTTACCCGGTTGTTGTCCAGTTTCCCGTGGGGATGTCGAACGCCTGTGCCATGCTGCAATTAACCTCCAGATTCGATGGGTCGGTGCCTCCCGCTGCCGCCGTATCCGCCGTCCGAATGAGCAACGACGAGAATCGGACCGGTGGCCCCGGCGGCCCGGCTACCTCCGTGATCGCCAAGGTCAAGCCGAAGACCAAGCGCCCGAATCTGTATCGGGTCCTGATTCTGAACGACGATTACACCCCGATGGAGTTTGTCGTTCTCGTGCTGGAGAAATTCTTCCAGAAGGACATCGAGGCCGCGACCAAGATCATGCTGCACGTCCACCATCACGGTATCGGGGAATGTGGCGTGTTCACCTATGAAATCGCCGAGACCAAGGTGACCCAGGTGATGGATTTCGCTCGCAAGCACCAGCATCCGCTGCAATGCGTGATGGAAAAGAAGTAGGCTCGGGCTGGAATCGATCAAAACCGGAACGGGTTTTGCATCATAGCCGGCTGGATGCGCGCGGCCACGTAGTACGGCCGCAAAATCCCGATCTATGGCGCGGCCGGAGGCCGGGCGCGAATGATCCGTGGGAACCGGTCTTTCGCCGTGATCCGGTGCAACTATATATGATATGATGAAGGTTGTTGTTGCCTGACCGGACAACGGCGATCATGATGGCAGGGGGCCACAGAGGACGCGAATGCCGACTTTTTCCCAAAGCCTTGAACAATCGCTGCATCGTGCGCTTGCGATCGCCAACGAGCGTCATCACCAATATGCGACGCTCGAACATCTGCTGCTGTCGCTGATCGACGATTCCGATGCAGCGGCTGTCATGCGCGCCTGCAGTGTCGATCTCGACAAGCTGCGCACCAGTCTCGTCAATTATCTCGAAACCGAGTTCGAAAACCTGGTGACCGACGGCGCCGATGACGCCAAGCCGACCGCGGGTTTTCAGCGCGTGATCCAGCGCGCGGTGATTCATGTCCAGTCATCCGGCCGCGAGGAAGTGACGGGGGCCAATGTGCTGATCGCGATCTTTGCGGAGCGAGAGAGCCATGCCGCCTATTTCCTGCAGGAACAGGACATGACCCGCTACGATGCGGTGAACTATATCAGCCACGGCATTGCCAAGCGCCCCGGGGTGTCGGAAGCGCGTCCGGTGCGCGGCGTCGATGAAGAGACCGAGACCAAGGGCAACGAGGACTCCAAGAAGAAGGGCGAGGCGCTCGAAACCTACTGCGTGAACCTCAACAAGAAGGCGCGCGACGGCAAGATCGATCCGGTGATCGGGCGCAATACCGAGATCAACCGTGCGATCCAGGTGCTGTGCCGCCGGCAGAAGAACAATCCGCTGTTCGTCGGCGAGGCCGGCGTCGGCAAGACCGCGATTGCGGAGGGGCTCGCCAAGCGCATCGTCGACAGCGAGGTGCCGGAGGTGCTGGCGGCGGCAACCGTGTTTTCGCTGGACATGGGGACGTTGCTGGCCGGCACCCGCTACCGCGGCGATTTCGAAGAACGGCTGAAGCAGGTGCTGAAGGAACTCGAGGCGCATCCGAATGCGATCCTGTTCATCGACGAGATCCATACCGTGATCGGCGCCGGCGCGACCTCGGGCGGTGCGATGGACGCATCCAATCTGCTGAAGCCCGCGCTGGCATCGGGCACGATTCGCTGCATGGGCTCGACCACCTACAAGGAATATCGCCAGCATTTCGAGAAGGACCGCGCGCTGGTGCGTCGGTTCCAGAAGATCGACATCAATGAGCCGACGGTGGAGGACGCGATCGCGATCCTCAAGGGTCTGAAACCCTATTTCGAGGACTATCACCGGCTGAAATACACCAACGAGGCGATCGAGGCCGCGGTGCAACTTTCGTCCCGCTATATCCACGACCGCAAGCTGCCGGACAAGGCGATCGACGTGATCGACGAGTCCGGTGCGGCGCAAATGCTGGTGACCGAAAGCAAGCGCAAGAAGACCATCGGCATCAAGGAAATCGAGACGACCGTCGCGACCATGGCGCGAATTCCGCCCAAGAGCGTGTCGAAGGACGATGCCGAGGTTCTCATGCACCTCGAACAGACGCTGAAGCGGGTGGTGTTCGGCCAGGACAGGGCGATCGAGGCGCTATCGGCTTCGATCAAGCTGGCGCGAGCCGGCCTGCGCGAGCCGGAAAAGCCGATTGGCTCGTATTTGTTCTCGGGTCCGACCGGGGTCGGCAAGACCGAGGTGGCAAAACAACTCGCTGCATCGCTCGGCGTCGAACTGATACGTTTCGACATGTCGGAATACATGGAGCGGCACACGGTATCGCGCCTGATCGGCGCGCCTCCCGGCTATGTCGGCTTCGATCAGGGCGGCCTGCTCACCGACGGCGTCGACCAGCATCCGCACTGCGTGGTGCTGCTCGACGAGATCGAGAAAGCCCATCCGGACCTGTACAATGTCCTGCTGCAGATCATGGATCACGGCCGGCTCACCGACCACAACGGCAAGCAGGTCAATTTCCGCAACGTCATCCTGATCATGACCACCAATGCGGGCGCCGCCGACCTGGCGCGTCAGGCGTTCGGCTTCACGCGCAACAAGCGGGAAGGCGACGATCATGAGGCGATCACCCGGCAGTTTGCGCCCGAATTCCGCAACCGGCTCGACGCCATCATCTCCTTCAAGCATCTCAACCCCGAAGTGATCGGCATGGTGGTCGAGAAATTCGTGCTGCAACTCGAGGCGCAGCTCGGCGACCGCGACGTCACCATCGAACTGTCGGATCCAGCCAAGGCATGGTTAATCCAGCACGGCTATGACGAGCAGATGGGCGCCCGACCGATGGCGCGCGTGATCCAGGAGCACATCAAGAAGCCGCTCGCCGACGAGGTGTTGTTCGGCAAGCTCAAGGGTGGCGGCCATGTCCGTGTCGTGCTGGTCGAGGACGAGGCGGCAGCCGGCCAGGAAAAGATCGGCTTCGAATACCTCGAAGGGCCGGTGACGCCGAAGCCGGAGAAGCTGCCCGGCGCGCGCAAGCGCTCGGTGCCGCGCAAGCCGAAGCCGAACGGACCGGGCAGCGGCCCGAAGGGCCCGGTCTCGCGAGGGCCGCTGGTCAAGGCTTGAGGGATGCGAATCGAGGAGGCAGCCTGCCGCCGGGGGCGACGGGCGCTTGAGCGCGGTCAGTCGCCTTTGAGGCGCTGACCATCGCGGACCCGGACCCGTTCGAGGCCTCTGGTGCCCGCCGGCGACAGCCGCAGCATGCTGAGCGCCGCACCGCACAGTGCAAAGGCGACCGCAACCAGCAGGGCGATCCGGGTCCCCGCCGCGGGATAGCGGGCCAGAAACAACGCCACCAGCGCCGCGCCTGTCGTCTGGCCCAACAGCCGGGCGGTTCCAAGCATGCCGCTCGCTCCGCCGCTGCGCTCGCGCGGCGCCGCCGCGATCATGGTGCGGTTGTTGGGGGTCTGGAACAGACCGAAGCCGAAACCGGCAAGCGCCATGCGCCAGACCACATCGAACGACGAGGCCGCCTCCGGGATCAGCGCCAGTGCGCCCAGGCCACCAGCAAACAGCACGAGGCCGATGCCGCCGAGCAGCCCGGCCGGGTAACGTTCGACCAGCCGTCCGGCGAGGGGGGCTGCGAATGCGACGGCGATCGGCCAGGGCGTGATCAGAAGTCCGATTTCGACCGCCGAATAGCCGAACCTGCTCTCAAGATAAAACGGCATCGCGACGAAGGCCAGCATCTGGGCGCAAAACGACGCGATCGAGGTGCCGATCGACAGCGCGAAAATCGGAATCCGCAACAGGTCGACCGGCAGCAATGGCGAGGGCTGATGCCCCTGCCGCAACACCAGCAGAATCCCGGCGACGGCCGCGACCCCGAATTCCAGCAGGCATAGAACGAGCGACTCGCCATGGCCGACGCTGTCGATCGCGGCGATGCCGAGGCCGAAGGTGACGGCGCTGAGCACGCCGCTCAACCAGTCGAAACCGTGAACCGCGCGCGGGATATGCGGCAGACTGCGCCAGCCCAACGCGAGTGTCACGATCCCGAGTGGGATGTTGATGGCGAAAAGATACGGCCATGTTCCGACCGACAGGATCGCCGAGGCCACGGTGGGGCCGAGCGCCGCGGACACCGCGACCACCAGCGCATTGAGCCCGATGCCGCGCCCCAGCAATGCGTGCGGATAGGTGAAACGGACCAACGCCGCGTTGACGCTCATGATCCCGGCGGCGCCAAATCCCTGCATGATGCGCGCCACCGTCAGCAGCAGCAGCGTGTGCGAAAGCGTGCAGAACAGGGAGGCCAGCGTGAAGAGCAGGAGTCCCGCAAGGTAGACCCGGCGATAACCGATGATTTCGCCCAGCGATGCCAGCGGCAGCAGCGAGATCGTGATTGCGAGCTGATAGCCGTTGACGATCCAGATCGAAAACGCCGGGCTGGCGTTCAAGTCCCGTGCAATGGTCGGCAGCGCGACATTGGCGATGGCGCCGTCGATCACCGCCATGACCAGACCGAGCGCGATGGTGAGAACGGCCCAACGACGTTGCGGCTTGGGCAGGCCATCGGCGTGCTCGGCAATGGCGGACGACATGCGGCGGAGATGCCCCTGACTACGAGATCGACGGGTTACCGCTTGCGGGATTAGCCGACCCTTTGCAACTTCGAACTGCCGGCCGGGTTCCCGGCTGGCAGGGGTCAGACCTGCGGCAGGCTGGGAGCGGCGATACTGGTTCGTCGAAGGGGCAACGAATGGGATGAATTCAAGCCCGAGGGGCCGCCGGTTCAGTCCTGGCTCAGCAACGCGTTGATGCGGCGCTGAAGCTGACGCTTCTTCCGTTCGCTCTGGCGCAGCCGCTTCCCGAGGTCGGAGACCGGCGGCTCATGGGGCCCTTCCGAACTGAACGCGACGCTGACAAAATTGTCGCGCCACCGGATGATGCTGGCGAGGAAGCAGCGGGCGAGACCGACAGACTTGTCGCGCGCGCTCTCGCATCGGTCCAGCATCGAAGGATCCCCCGGTGAAACGGCCGGACCTTACGCGGCTTTGCTGCCTGCGAAAGAGTGCGGCCGGCAAAATGCCGCGTTAACGTAAACCGATCGCGGTCGGAATAGGACGTATTCGGCGCTTCTGGGGACTCACGGCCTGGCGCTCCACGCGTAGGCCATCATTGCCGGATAGCCAGACCGTCGCCTCCCTGCAGGCACGTTTTCGCGTTGAAACATTGGCGACCATGCGGACGGAAGTCGGTCTCAGAGTTGTGGTTTGGGTCGGGTTGGCGGTGCTGGGCCCGGTTGCGATCGCGTCCGCGGAGACCGCGGGCAGGTTCGCAAGGCCGAGTGTCGAGGAACTCGCGATTCCCCAAAGCCGGGCCACCGGCGAACAGGCGGACGACGACGATACCCGCGAGGCGATGTGCCTGATGATCGAATCGGCTGCCAGGGCGCAGGGCCTGCCGCTCGAGTTCTTTGCGCGGGTGATCTGGCAGGAGAGCAGGTTCCAGTCCGACGCAGTCGGCCCGGCGACGCGCAGCGGCCAGCGCGCCGAGGGGATTGCGCAATTCATGCCGGGCACCGCCAGCGAGCGCCGTCTGCTCGATCCGTTCGATCCAGTGCAGGCGCTGCCCAAGTCCGCCGAATTCCTGAGCGAACTACGCGATCAGTTCGGCAATCTCGGGCTGGCGGCGGCAGCCTATAATGCCGGGCCGCACCGGGTCCAGCAATGGCTCGCCGGTGCCGCGGCGATGCCGCAGGAGACGCGCAACTACGTGGTCGCGATCACCGGCAGCACGGTCGACGAGTGGGCGACCGCCGGCAAGACCGGCAAGATGACCGAACACGCGCCGGCCCGCAGTTGCCGCGAGTTGATGGCGCTGCTCAGGCGTGCCCCCAATCCCTTCGTCACCCAGCTCGAGCAACATGTGAAGCTGGCGACAGCCAAGCTGTGGGGCGTGCAGCTCGCCGCGGGCTTCGATCGCAACAAGGCGCTGGCGATGTATGCGCGGGCGATGAAGCGGCTCGCCGCGGTGATCGGCGACCAGGACCCCAGCCTGTTGCGTTCGGTGATGCGCAGCCGCGGCACCCGCGCATTCTACCAGGTGCGAATCGGCGCCGACACGCGGCCCGCCGCCAACGACCTGTGCAACCGCATCCGCCGCGCCGGCGGGGCCTGTTTCGTGTTGCGAAATCCGAATGTGCGGAGCTGACGGTCGCTGGTCGGCAGTCGATCGTTTCCCGGCTTTGGTTTCCCGTCGAATTGCTGATGCTTGCGGGCAACTGGTGGCTCGGCTAATGACATCCCGGACTTGACGACGAGGCCGCTGATGGTTCGAGAAAGTGAAATCCGCGAAGGCGAACGCGCCGTCGACCCGCCCGCGGCACGCGATGCCGGCCTGATCTTCATCGGTCGTATCCGCACTCCCTGGACCTCGCGCCTGGCGACGCCGCGGCAGGGGCGCCACGACGGCCCGGTATGCCGGCTCGAGATTTTCGAGCCCTGGGTGCCGGCGCTGAAGGGGGTCGATTTCTACTCCACCTTGGAGGTGATCTACTGGCTGCATCAGTCGCGCCGCGATCTGGTGCTGCAGAGCCCGAAGAACAACAAATCGACGCGCGGTACATTCTCGTTGCGCTCGCCGGTGCGACCGAATCCGATCGCCACCTCGATCGTCAAGCTGGTCAGCGTCGAAGGCAGCACCGTCTTCGTCCGCGGTCTGGATTGCCTCGACGAAACGCCGCTGCTCGACCTCAAGCCCGACCGCTGTGAATTCACGCCGCTGGCGCCGCCGCAGACCGGTGACTTCGAGACGGGGTAGAGAATTTTCCATTCATGACGATCGGACCTCACCCCGCGTTCAATGCGGCGGTCAGCCTGGCGGCATTGTCCTCGAGCACCTTGGCATCCTCCTTCCGGCTCGCCGGCGGCAGCAGCGCGACGCCGTCGTGGCAGGGCATCACATGCATGTGCAGGTGATACACCACCTGTCCGGAGGCGGGTTCGCTGAACTGCTGGATGGTGATGCCGTCGGCCTTGAACGCCGTCATCGCGGCGCGGGCGATGCGGTGGGTGCCGCGCGCGACATGAGCGAAATCCTCCGCCGTGATGTCGAGGATGTTGCGGGCCGGCGCCTTCGGGATC
>DASUIA010000036.1:0-4396 GCA_036273255.1 Bradyrhizobium sp. | reverse complement strand
TGCTCGCGCGCGCCGCGAATGAGGATCGCGCGCTGGCTGGCGGCGGTCTGCTGGCGTCGCGCTTTCAAAATCTCGTCCATTGATATGTCCGGGCGCGTGAAGCCGCGCATGTTTTCGGCGCGCTTCGCCGGAGCGAACGCCAGTCATTTGACTGTCGGAACGTAGGAAGAACGGGGGCGAATTTCCAGTGTTCTGTGGGGACCATCAACGGAATTGATTCGCGGTGTCTCGCATTGGCAGCAGCGGTCAGCGGGGTTCCTTTGCGCCAAACAAAAAGGCCGGCGTGAGGCCGGCCTTTTCTTCAAGCCGATCGCTTGAGATCAATACTTGGCGATGACCGGGCCGCCCCAGCGATAGTTCACGCGGACGGTGCCCATATCGACATCCTGCGAGATACGGTCGATGCGGCTGAGTCCGCCCTGGCCGTCGAACGTGAATGTGTTGTTGCGGCTGCCCATGAACAGGTGGTCGTATTCGAAGCCGACCGACCAGTTCGGCGCGAAGGCGACTTCGATGCCGGTGCCCACCGCGCCGCCCCAGCGGGTTTCGCGGGCGGTGTCGATCAGCGTGTTGGTGCCGGTGATGAGGCCGTTGTAGCGATCGTCGGTCAACGCCGCGCCGCCCTTCACGTACCACAGCACGCTGTTCCAGGCGTAGCCGACCTGACCGGTGAAGAGGCCGATCGCGTCGATCTTGGTCTGGTTGGTCAGGAGCGGAACGGTAGGCAGCACAGCCACGGGAATACTAGCGTTGCTGCCCCTGAGGGCGGCCCAGTCGCCCTGCGCTTCGACGCCGAACACCCAGCCGCCCGACTGCCAGCGGAAGCCGATCTGGCCGCCGGCCAGACCGCCGGTCGCGTCGTGGCAACCTTCGCGGATCGACGGCACTGTGGGAACGCCGTCGACGTTGACGTTGTCCCAGCACTTGTGGCTGGAGCCGCCGCCTCCGTTCAGGCCGACATAGAAACCGCTCCAGTCATAGTATGCGGGCGTCATCACCGGCGTCTTGTAGACCGGGGCAGGCGGAAGATCGGCGGCGAATGCCGGCGCACCAACTCCCAGCGTGATCAGGACAACGACGCCCTGCAAAATCTTCTTCATCAACGCGCTCCGGCTTTTCTTTTCGCTTCCGTTGGTCCCCAGAAGCGTCTTCATTTTCAGTCGCGATCGCCCAGCGATCCAATTTCGGCGCCGAATATACGCAGATTCAGAGGCAATGGCCGTCTCCCAAAAGACACACTCGCCGGAGAAGTGGACCTACGTTAAATGAATGTAAATTAACGGCTTTTGGCCGCAGACGGAGCCAGTCGCCGGCGTCGCGCACCGGAGCCGCCGAGCCGCCCCAGGTCGGCCGCGAATTTGCCTTGGAAAGGCCAGAACAAAACTGGAACATCAGCCAGGCCGGTGCTATATGTGGATAACCGGGAAGGGCATCGGTTTGCCTCCGGCAAGGCGCCGCGATCCGTATAGGGTCCGACCACTGTAAGCCGGCGCAGGCAAAGGCGAAGTCCGGTAGGTCAGTCAAGTCTGGAGAGCGGCGATGGCGGGTAGCGTGAACAAGGTGATCCTGGTCGGAAATCTCGGCAAGGACCCGGAGATCCGACGAACCCAGGACGGCCGTCCGATCGCCAATCTCAGCGTCGCAACGTCGGATCAATGGCGCGACAAGGCCACCGGCGAGCGCAAGGAAAAGACCGAGTGGCACCGCGTGGTGATCTTCTCGGAAGGGCTCGCCAAGGTTGCCGAGCAATACCTGAAAAAGGGCGCCAAGGTTTACATCGAGGGCCAGTTGCAGACGCGCAAATGGACCGACCAGGCCGGCGTCGAGAAATACTCGACCGAAGTGGTGCTGCAGGGCTTCAATTCCAACCTCACCATGCTCGACGGCCGCGGCGGCGCCGGTAGTGGTGGCGGCGGCGGCGGAGGCGGAGGCTTCTCGGACGAGGCGAGCGGCGAGTCCGGCAGTCCGGCGCCGCGTCGTGCGGTGGCCGCAGCCGGCGGCGGTGGCGGCCGCAACGGCGACATGGACGACGACATCCCGTTCTGAGCAAACCGCGCAACCGCTGCTGGTGCTCGCGGGCTCACGCCGATGCCCGGCCGGGTCATGCACAGGGCGATTTTCGGCGCGTGATTCGGGTCTCGTTTTTGACCTTCCGCAAGCCGTGTTTTCGAACCTGGTCCCGGGCCCGTCACATCAGCCGTAAGCCTCTGTAAAAACAAAGGGAAAAACCGCGCGCCAAACCGGTTCCGGGGTGGTTATCGGGGCTCCGATGAGCTATATGATTCCCGACCAGAATTTCCCCGGATTTCCCCTTTGGCCGACCACGACGACGACATGCCCGGCGAGCCGCCGGTGCCTTCAGATATTCGCCCCGTCTCCATTCTCGACGAGATGAAACGCTCCTACCTCGATTACGCCATGAGCGTGATCGTGGCGCGCGCGCTGCCCGACGCGCGCGACGGCTTGAAGCCGGTGCACCGCCGCATCCTGTTCTCGATGAACGAGAGCGGTTACACGCCTGACAAGAAGCACAAGAAATCCGCCGGCATCGTCGGCGACGTCATGGGCAACTATCACCCGCATGGCGACCAGGCGATCTACGACGCGCTGGTGCGGCTCGCGCAGGATTTCTCCATGCGCGAGATGCTGGTCGACGGCCAGGGCAATTTCGGCTCGGTCGACGGCGATCCGCCGGCGGCGATGCGCTACACGGAATCGCGGTTGACCAAGATCGCGCTGCATCTGCTCGACGATATCGATCGCGACACCGTCGACTTCCAGGACAATTACGACGGCTCACGCAAGGAGCCGCTGGTTCTTCCCGCCAAATTCCCCAACCTGCTGGTCAACGGCGCCGGCGGCATCGCGGTGGGCATGGCCACCAACATTCCGCCGCACAATCTGGGCGAGGTGATCGACGCCTGCGTGGCGCTGATCGACAATCCCGCGCTGACGATCGACGAGCTCATCAACTTCATCCCGGGCCCCGACTTCCCGACCGGCGGCATCATCCTCGGTCGCCAGGGCATCCGCAGCGCCTATCACCTCGGCCGCGGGTCGATCGTGATGCGCGGCAAGGTCGAGTTCGAGACCATCCGCAAGGAGCGCGAGGCGATCGTCATCTCGGAGATTCCCTACCAGCTGAACAAGGCCTCGCTGGTCGAGCGCATCGCCGAGCTCTACAAGGAAAAGAAGATCGAGGGCATTTCCGATCTGCGCGACGAGAGCGACCGCGACGGCTATCGCGTGGTGATCGAGCTGAAGCGCGACGCCGTGCCGGATGTGGTGCTCAATCAGCTCTACAGGTTCACGCCGCTGCAGACGAGCTTTCCCGCCAACATGCTGGCGCTCGACAGTGGCCGCCCGCAGACGATGAGTTTGAAGGACCTGCTGACGGTCTTCGTCGCGTTCCGCGAGCAGGTGGTCACCCGCCGCATCAAGTTCCTGCTCACCAAGGCGCGCGACCGCGCCCATATCCTGGTCGGTCTCGCGATTGCGGTTGCCAATATCGACGAGATCATCCGGGTGATCCGCACCTCGCCCGATCCGAACACCGCGCGCGAGACGCTGATGTCGCGCGACTGGCCGGCGCGCGACGTCGAGGCGATGATGACGCTGATCGACGATCTCCGCCACCGCATCAGCGCCGACGGCACCGCGCGGCTGTCGCTGGAGCAGGCGAGGGCGATCCTCGATCTGCGCCTGCAGCGGCTGACCGCGCTCGGCCGCGACGAGATCAAGGAAGAGCTCGACAAGCTCGCGCTGGAAATCAAGGACTATCTCGACATCCTGCGCTCGCGCGCCCGCGTGCAGAGTATCGTCAAGACCGAGCTTGCGGAGATCAAGAAAGAGTTTGCCAACCCGCGCCGCACCGTGATCATCGAGCAGGAAGGCGAGGTCGAGGACGAGGACCTGATCCAGCGCGAGGACATGGTGGTCACCGTCTCCCACGCCGGCTACGCCAAGCGCGTGCCGCTGTCGGCCTATCGCGCCCAGCGCCGCGGCGGCAAGGGCCGCGCCGGCATGCAGACCCGCGAGGAGGATTTCGTCAGCCGGCTGTTCGTGGCCTCCACGCATACGCCGGTGCTGTTCTTCTCCTCGCGCGGCCAGGTCTACAAGGAAAAGGTCTGGCGGCTGCCGGTCGCAGCCCCCAACGCGCGCGGCAAGGCGCTCATCAACATCCTGCCGCTGGAGCAGGGCGAGCGCATCACCACCATCATGCCGCTGCCGGAGGATGAATCCTCGTGGGCCAATCTCGACGTGATGTTCGCCACCACCAGCGGCACCGTCCGCCGCAACAAGCTGTCGGATTTTGCCGACGTCCGCCGCTCCGGCATCATCGCGATGAAGCTGGAGGAGGGCGAGGCGATCGTCGACGTGCAGATCTGCACCGAGC
>DASUIA010000035.1:0-13596 GCA_036273255.1 Bradyrhizobium sp. | reverse complement strand
GCGCATCCCGGAATGACGACGGAAAGGCCCGCGCCAAGCGGCGCGCCCCGGAATGACGAGGGAGAACCCTGGGCGGTCTCGCCTACAGCGCCGCGAGCACGGCTTTGGCGATGTCGGCGGTGCCGTTCGATCCGCCGAATTCCATCGGCCTGATGCCATCGGCATAGGCCTTGTCGACCGCGCGCTCGATGCGCTCGCCGGCTTCGGCGGCGGCTTCGATGCCGTGCCTGTCGGCAAGCCAGTCCAGCATCATCGCCGCAGACAGGATCATGCCGGTCGGGTTGGCCTTGCCCTGCCCCATGATGTCGGGCGCGGTGCCATGGCAGGGCTGAAACACGGCGTGGCGGTCGCCGATGTCGGCCGACGGCGCCATGCCCATGCCGCCGATCAGCCCGGCCGTCATGTCGGAAAGGATATCGCCGAACATGTTCTCCATCACCATGACATCGAAATCCCAGGGACGCTTGACCAGAAGTGCCGAGCAGGCGTCGACATACAGCCGGTCGGCCTTGACGCCGGGATGCCGCGCTGCCGCCTGGTCGAACATCTGGCGGAAGAACGCGAATGCCTTGAACACATTGGCCTTGTCGACGCAGGTCAGCGCGCCCGGCCGGCCCCGCGCCTTGCGGCGTTCGGCGAGGCGGAACGAGAATTCAAACAGCCGCTCCGACGTCTTGCGCGTAATCACCAGCGTCTCACGCGCCTCACTGTCGGTGACGACCCCCTTGCCCATCGACGCGAACAGGCCTTCGGTGGATTCCCTGATCACGATCAGATCGATGCCGCGTGCATCCGCGCCGAAGATCGGGCTGGGCACGCCGGGGATCAGCCGTGCCGGGCGCACGCCGGCATAGAGGTCGAAGTGGAAACGCAGCTCCACCTGCGGCATGATCTCGGTGTTGTCGGGATAGCGCACCGAAGGCAGCCCGCAGGCGCCGAGCAGGATCGCGTCTGCCTCGTCGCACAGCCGCACCGTGCTCTCCGGCATCGACTTGCCGGTCTCGCGATAGTGGTTGGCGCCGGCCGGCGCGTCGCTGAAACGAAACTGCAGTCCCGATTTCGATTCCACCTTGCGCAGGATTTCAAGCGCGGGCGCCATGACTTCGGGGCCGATGCCATCGCCTGCGAGCACGGCGATATGGAGTGCGTTGGTGGCGGACATGGAAGTTTCCTCGTGAAGTCGTCATTCCGGGGCGCGAAGCGAAGCGGAGCGAGCCCGGAATCCATACTCCCGATCGTGGTTATGGATTCCGGGCCTGCGCCAAGAAGCGCATCCCGGAATGACAAATTGCGTCATCTCTGCACTCGTCGCAATCACGCCTTACGGCGTCAACACGGCGCGTCCGACCAACCTGCCCTTCTGCAGGTCGAGCAGCGCGTCATTGGCCTTGGCGAGCGGCATCGGCGTCACCGGGATGGGCGCGATCTTCCTGGCGCGCACCAGATCGAGCAGCTCCCGGGTCTCCCGGAGATTGCCGACATAGCTGCCCTGGATGGTGATGGCCTTGATCGGAATCAGCGGCAGCGCCCATGGCGCCCCGCCGCCGAACAGGCCGACGATGATCAGCTTGCCGCCCTTGGTCAGGCAGTCGAACCCGAGCTGGGTGCTGGCGGCGTTGCCGACCAGATCGATCACGGCGCGGATCGGGCCGCCGGCCTTGCTGGCCAACTGCTCCAGCGCGTCCGCAGCCTTGCCGTCGACGGTCGCCAGCGCGCCGGCCTGCTCCGCCGCCTCGCGCTTGCGCGCATCGATATCGACGACGATGGCGCCCTTGCCGCCCATCGCCTTCAGCAGCGACAGCGCCATCAGGCCGAGACCGCCGGCGCCGAAAATCACGATCGGCGTGCTGAGATGGGCTTCGACCTTCTTCAGCGCGCTGTAGGTGGTAACGCCGGAACAGGCATAGGGCGCCGCGGTCACGGGATCGAGGCCCCTGAGGTCGAGCAAATAGCGTGGATGCGGCACCATCATGTAGTCGGCATAGCCTCCGTCGCAATAAACCCCCAGAGCGTTGGGTTTCAGGCACATATTCTCGTCGCCGGCGAGACAGGTCTCGCACTTGCCGCAGCCAAGCCAGGGATAGGCCAGCGCGACGTCGCCGATCTCGAGATCGCCCTTGTCGGCGGCCTTCACCTCGGGACCGAACGCCACCACCTCGCCGACCGTTTCATGGCCCATGGTGCGCGGCAGCGACACGCCGCGATCCCTGAGCGAAAGCGGCTTGCGGCCATGGCCGAGATCATAGCCGCCTTCCCAGATGTGCAGATCGCTGTGGCAGACGCCGGCGGCCCTGACCTTGATCAGCACCTGCGTTCCCGACGGCTGCGGCGTCGGCTGATCCACTTCCTTCAGCGGGGCGTTGAAATCGGCAACCTGGAAACTCTTCATCCCTGCTCTCCCGTCACTCTTTTTCTTGATCCGGCTTGGCCGCCAATCCCGCCCGGCATCCCTATCACGTTGCGGCCAGGGGAATCACGATTGATCTCCGGCACGATGTTCCCGGCGCCGCTCCGCCACCGGCGCGCTGGCGGTGAGGGCCGCAATTTCCGATTCCGAGAGCCCGCTTTCGCGAAGATATCTGGCCGTGTGTTCGCCCAGGGTCGCCGCGCGCCTTCCGGCGCTGACCGCGGCTTCCGACATGCGAAACGGCAGGTTCATCACCCTGAACGCGCCGTCGTCGTCGGCTACTTCGGCCAGTGCACCCCGATGCGCAAGCTGGGGATCGGACAACGCCTGGGCGACGGTTCGATAGGCCGAGCTGGGCACGCCGTTCTGGTTCAGCAAGGCAAGACATGTTTCGGTCGAAAGCGTGCGCGACCAGGTCTCGACACCCTCCATCAGATCCTTCCAGTGCTGGCGACGGTCGGCATATTTGGCAAAGCGCGGATCGACGATCCACTCCGGATGGCCGGCAGCCATCACCAGATTCTGAAATGTCTTTTCACTGGCGATGGCGACCATCACATGGCCGTCCGCGGTCTCCATCGGGCCGAACATCGGTCGGCTCGGCGCGGTCACGGCGAACTGCGCCCACTGCACTTCGTTCAAGGTGAGACTGAGCATCGATTCCAGCATCGATACATCGATGTGCTGACCCCTGCCCGTCGCCTGCCGCTGATACAAGGCCGCCGAGATCGCGCCGAACGCATAGACGCCGGTGACCACGTCGGCATGATAGATGCCGCAATAATCCGGGCGCGAACGCCCCGGCTGATAAGACAAATGGGCCATGTCGTAGCCGGAGGCCGCATGGATGACCGGCGCATAGGCTGGCAGTTCGGCCGATGGCCCGGTCTGGCCATATCCGGAAATCGAGCAATAGATCAGTTCCGGTTTGAGCGGCCGCAGCGAGGCGTAATCGAGATTGAGGCGCCGCATGACGCCCGGACGAAAATTCTCGACGAGAATATCCGAGGTTGCGACCAGGCGGCGAATGATGTCCGTCGCATTCGGACCCTTCAGATCGAGAACCAGGCTTTTCTTGCCGGCGTTGAGCTGGCCGAAAACGCTGCTGCAATGATTGCGAACGGGAGGACGGGTTCGCATCGTCTCACCCTCGGCCGGCTCGATCTTGATGACCTCCGCGCCCATGTCGGCCAGCATCCGGGTACAGTGCGGGCCGGCGATCGTGGTCGAAAAATCCAGCACGCGAAGGCCCTGAAAGCACTTGGCCAGGACACCCTGATCGTTTTCCGCTGTGGTCATCCCGTCACTCCCTCCGCCATCGACCGGGCGTGGTGCGACCCTAGATGGCGAGGCCAGTTCAGGAAAGCGTTTCTCTCTGCACCCGGTAGCGAGCGTCGACAGGTCGCCCGATCCCTTCTGCAAAACAAAACAAGAACCGCGCTTGCATGGACTCGATCGGGAACGATGCATTCCGGGGGATGCGGCTCACTCGGCGTCGTGCCGCGTTTCCGGCATGACCAGCCAGATCATGGCAAGACCCAGCGCGGCGATCCCGGCAAGTCCGGTAAACGCGACGCTGCTGCCGAGCTTGTCGCTGACATACCCCGCCAGCACGGTGCTCAGCGACGCGCCGATGCCGGTTGCGGTGCCGACAATACCCTGCGCAAGATTGAAATGGCCGCTGCCGAACGCAACGTCGGCGACGATGAGGGGCACCATGACACTGAACACGGCGGCGGTAATGCCGTCAAAGACCTGCACCGCGACCAGCAGGTATGGATCGCTCACCACGCCGAACAGCAGGCCGCGGATCGCGAGCGCGGCAAAGCCCATCAGAAGCAGCGGGCGGCGTCCCCATTGCTGCGCCTTGCGCCCGACCGTCGGCGAGGCCCATGCGACGATGGCTTGTGGCACGACGATACAGGCGGCGATCAGCACCGGCGCCCATTGGGCCGATCGGGTGGTGACGACACCGGCCATCAAGGGAAGCATTGCGGCATTGGCGAGTTGCAGCAGCAATACGCTGGCGGCGAAGATCAGCAGCGCACGCTGGCGTACCAGATTGAGAATGCTGGTGGCATGGGCGTCGGCGACGTCGCGCTCGACCGCGCCGTGCGCCCGCGCCATGTCGACCTCGCGCTCGCGGATGCGGGCGAGCGCGAGCAGAGCGGGGATCGCCAATACAAAGGTGACGATGAAGACCGAGCGGCTGGACAACAGATAGCCGCAGGTTCCCATGACAGCCGCCGCAATTCCATTGCCGAGCGAGGCGAAGCGGGCGTTGCGCCCGAGCCGCTCGCCGATCGCCAGCGGGCCGACCAGCCCGAGGCTGATCGCGGCAATGGCCGGACCGAGCACGCAACTCGCCGCGGCATGCAGCGTCGCCGCCGTCACCACCACCGCGAAGATCGGCCACATCGCGTATCCGAGCGCGCTGATGCCGATGGTCGCGACCGCAAGTCCCGCCACCAGCCGTTCGGAGCGGGCCGCATCGACGATCGCCCCACCGGGCATCTGGCCGATCAGGCCGATGATTCCGCCGATCGACAGCACAAGTCCGATCTCGACCTGGGTCCATTTTTGCGTCGTCAGGTAAACCGCGACGAACGGGCCAAACCCGGTCTGCACGTCGGCGAGAAAGAAGATGAACCAGTCGAGGCCGCGCAGGCTCTCGCGGGAGGGAGACGGTCGAGGTCGCCGCAGTTCCGGCTGCGGCGAGGCAGCACCGTCGCCGCCGCCGATCGGGTCAATCGGGTGCCCGGATGCGCGGGCAGGAAGGACATCCCGCTTTCCGCCGAGACTAATGGCCATCGAAATCCAGTGGCTGCAGGCTGCCGGTCGGGCCAAGCACCACGATCGGCGTGTCCTCCTTGTATTCAGGCGCCGCCTTCACCTGATCCTTGGTCAGTTCGAGCGTGATGGCATCGCTCTTGTCGGCCACCCGTCCGAAACGCAGGGCGTTCCAGTCGACGGCGATTTTCCGGCTGCCGACACCGAGAAAACCGCCGAAATCGATGATGGCCGCGCGCGGCGACCCCGAGCGGTCGACGATCACGTCGACGATGTGCCCCATGTCCTCGTTCTTCGCGCTGCGCACATCGCGGCCGAGTACGCCATGGGCCTCCTTGGCACCGATGATGGTGACCGACGCCGGCGGCGCGGGCGGCGCGGGCGGCGCCGGCGTGACCGGCGGTGTCGCGGTTTGCTGCTGCACAGGCGGCTGGGGATTGGCCGCGGGCGGCGGGGCGCTTTCGTCAGCCGCCGAGGCTGCCGCAATGGCGAGCCCGGCACAGGCGATCGCGACCAAGCCGATTGATGTTGTGCGCATATGGCCTCCTTCGGTCAGGCGTCACTCAATGCGCCAGCACAATCGAAACCTGAATTCGGCCGCGGGTGCGCAGCACTTCCATCGACACGTCGTCACCGTGGCGGCGGACGCGCAGATCGACGCTCGATGGGCCGAGCCGCAAGTCGCGCAGCACCACTTCATCGAGGAAGGCCGGCAGGCGCGGGTTGCGCAGACGGATCTCGCCGCGCCTGGCGTCGAATTCGAGGCCGAGCGCCGCCTCCAGCAATGTGAAGGGCGTCGCGCTCGCCCAGGCCTGCGGCGCGCAGGCTACCGGGTACAGCGTCGGACCGCGCTGCTTTTCCCGCCTGAAGCCGCAGAACAATTCCGGGAGCCGTCGAAAGTCCATGTAGGTGGCGGCGTCGAACAGGCCCTTGAACACCTGCTCGACCGAATGCTTCAGCCCGTAGCGCGCGAGCCCCAGCGCGATCAGCGCATTGTCGTGCGGCCAGATCGAACCATCATGATAGGACATCGGATTGTACCGCGCTTCGCCGCGCGCCACCGTGCGGATGCCCCATCCGGTGAAAAAGTCCGGCCGCATCAGATCGGCGGCAACCCTGCGGGCGCGGTCTTCGCGCACGATGCCTGTAAACAGGAGTTGTCCGGCGTTGGACGTGCGAACCCTGCACGGCTGCCTCGCACCGTCGAGCGCAAGCGCATAGGTGCCGAGTTCCTCGCACCAGAAGGCCTGCTCAAAACGTTCGGCGAGCAATTTTGCCTCGGCCTGCAGCTCGACCGCCCTGTCGGTCTTGCCGAGCCGCAAGGCGCAACGCGCCGCAAGTTGCTTGGCGGCGAAGACATAGCCCTGTACTTCCGCAAGCGCGATGTTGCCTTCGGCGAGCCGGCCGTCGGCATGAAAGATCGCGTCGTAGGAATCCTTCCAGCCCTGGTTGGCGAGCCCCTGCTCGGAGGCGCGCCGATATTCGACGAACCCGTCGCCGTCGGGATCGCCGGCGCCATCGATCCAGCGCAGCGCGGCCTCGATCGCCGGCCACAGTTCGGCCAGCGTTTCGTCGTCGTCGGTGCGCTCCACGTAAAGTCCGGCCAGCAACACGAACAACGGCGTCGCATCGACGCTGCCATAGTACAGCGCAAACGGCACTTCGCGCAGCACCGCCATTTCGCCGCCGCGCATTTCGTGCAGGATCTTGCCGGGTTCGGCATCGGCAAGCGCATCGGATCTGGTAGCCTGGTAGAAGGCGAGCCGGCTCAGCACACCGCGCGCGACCCGCGGGTCGATCCACAGCATCTGCAGCGCGGTGATGATTCCGTCGCGGCCAAATGTCGTCGAGTACCAGGGGATGCCGGCATAGGGATAGCGTCCCTGCGGCGTATCCGTCATCAGCATGTTGAGGTCGGCCATCGACTGGCACACCACCTCGTTGAAGATGTCATTCGAAGTCTCGATGCTGGTGTTGCCCGCTGTCGACCGCCGCATCTCGCGCCGGTGCGCCAGCAATCCCTGGAAGAACCGCACCGGCTTGAATGCCGCCGGCTTGTTGCAGGAAGCCGCAACAAACAATGAGGATGTCTGTTGTGGCTCGAGGTCGAAATGATAGGTCGCGGCATGCACGGTAAGCTTGGTCGGCCTCGGATCGAAATGCATCGCCGTAGCGCGTGCCGTGCCATCAAGGCCCTTGTACTCGAGCACGACGTCTGCGGGACCAAGCAACTTGTTGGCACCGACTCCCCGCCGTGCGCGCTTTTCACCACGTACTTCGAACAGATCGGCAAAGTCATTGTCGAACAGCAGCGTTACGTCGAAGCTTGCCGCGCTCTCGCCGTGATTCTGGATGCCGATCCGCTGATAAGCCGTTCCGCGCCAGAGAAAATGCGTCCGCACGATATGCAGCATGTCCCTCTGCAGCACGATCCGGCCGTCGCGATAGACGTCCGGATTGGTGAGGTCGATGGTCAGACCGGAATTATCGTCTCGGAGGTTCGAACCGAGCAGCAGCGGCTGAACATCGTTCAGCACAAGCTCCAGCCGCGCGAGATAGCGGGTGTCGGCATTGAACAGGCCGTCAGGTCCGCCGGCGGACGCGCCGATATCGCCGTGGCTGTCCAGCACGATGAACGTATCGTCATGCTTGAGCGAACGCCGCGGCCGCGCGGCTGGCCCGGTCATCGGAATGTAGAACGGCGATTCCGAAACCAGTTCGACGTCCCGAACCGTCATGATCTGGGTTACGACTTCGGCTGGCATTTGACCTCGCGCGATTTCCCCGGCCCAACGATAAAACGCACTAGGACTTGGACGCTACCGGATATCGGATGCTACCGGACATCAGGCCGCATGGGTGGCAAGGCGGCTCATTTCCTGGTTCACCAGTTCGCGATACGGGCCGTGACCCTGCATCAGCCGATCCGGTGGGCCGTCCTCGATGATCTTGCCCGCCTTGAGCATGACCACCCGATCGAAATTGCGCAGCGTCGCCAGGCGGTGCGCAATCGCGATCACGGTACGGCCGCGCATCAGCCGGCCGAGCGCTTCACGGATAGCCTCCTCGGACTCGCTGTCAAGCGCCGCGGTGGCTTCATCGAGCAGCAGGATCGGCGCGTCCTTCAGGAAGGCCCGCGCGATGGCGATGCGCTGCCGCTGACCGCCGGACAACTTGACACCACGGTCGCCGACCATGGTCGCCAGCCCTTCCGGCAGGGATTCGACGAAATCGCACCGGGCAGCAATGGCCGCGCGCAGCACCTCGTCGTCGGTCGCAGTAGGCCGGCCGTAGCGGATGTTTTCCAGGATCGTGCGCTGGAACAGCGAAATATCCTGCGGCACCACCGAGATCGCTTCGCGCAGGCTTTGCTGCGTGACACGAGAAATATCCTGACCGTCGACGGTGATATTGCCCTGTTGCACATCGTAGAACCGCTGCAGCAGAACGAACAGGCTGGATTTGCCGCCGCCGGACTGACCAACCAGCCCGACCCGCTGTCCAGCCTGCAGGCGAAGGCTGAACCTGTCGAACACCCTGACCCCGCCGGGGTAACGGAACGAGACGTTGTTGAAGGCGATCGCTGCGCCTGCCTTCACCAGCGGCTCGGCCGCCGGATGGTCCTGCAATTCATGCGGCAGCAGCAGGGTGGCAATGGCCTCGGTCATCCGCGCGACGTGCTGGGTGACGTCGACCAGCGCCACGGCCAGATCCCGCGTTGCACTCAGGATGGAAAGCCCGAGCGTGCAGACCAGCACGACATCGCCGGTGGTCGCCGCGCCGCGCTGCCACAGGACGATCGCCCAGGCCAGCAACCCGATGGTCAGTACCACCGTGACACCGGCATGGATCATTCGCAGCTTTTCGAGATAGCGAAGGCTGCGCCCCCGCGCCGTCAGTTCCCGGTTGACGGTGGCGTCAAACCGGTCGTGCTCGAAGCCGAGCCCGCAGAATGCTCGCACCAGCGGCATATTGTTGATGACGTCGACCATCTCGCCATCGACCGCTGCCGCCTTGTTGGCATAGTCGTCGTGCAGCGGCCTGCCGGCGGCCGCCAGACGAAACATCGCAGCGACCATTGCACCGGCGATCACGATCAGGCCCGCCGCCATCGGCAGGCTCACCGTTCCGATCAGCGCGATCGCCGAAACCGTTGCCATGCATGGCGGCAGCACATTCCAGACAAACATGTTTTCGACGGTGAACACCGCATTGGAGGTCGCGGTAATGCGGCTCGTCAGCATACCCGGCAGGCGGTCGGTAAAATAGCTTGGCGCATGTCCGGTGAGATGGCGGAAAATGTCGCGGCGCAAATCCCCCGTCACTCCCACAAAAGTGAAGCTCGCCGTCCAACTCGCAATCCGCCAAAGGAAATTATCGGCCGCGATCAATGACATGAGGAAAATGAATGCCAGCCATACGCCGCCCGCACGCGTCGCGCCCACCGAAAGGCAGTCGACCAGGTACTTCACGCCATATTGCGTCCCCACCGAACACGCCACCGCCGCAATCACGGCGGTCAGGATGACGACGTGCGAGGCCAGACGCTGCCGAAGGTAGCGCAGCACGAACGGAAACGGACGGCGAGCGTATCCTGAAAGATTGTCCATGTAGCTGCAAAACCCGTTGGTGGTGAAGGGAAATTCTATCAGGAGGCGCTTCGTCCGACCCGCCGCGGAGAAAGTTCTTTCGGTTTCCATCGCGACGCCATCACCGCGCAACAATTCGGCGGCAGTGACAACGGTAAATACTTGATCGGACGTGATGGCATCACCAAGACCGCGGTGTGGAGGAAGTAGGTGTCTTCGAGGGAACTTCGCACCTGCCGAAACGTTCCCTGTCCGGCATGCCAGTGCCAACCGCAAAGTGGGGCTTTTTCATCCATGATCATCACGACAGGAGACCGATAGATGCGCATCGCGCAGGTTGCTCCGCTGACGGAGGCCGTCCCGCCCAAGCTGTATGGTGGAACCGAGCGGGTTGTACACTGGCTGACCGAGGAGCTGGTGGCACTCGGGAACGACGTCACCCTGTTCGCAAGTGGCGATTCCCGGACGTCTGCGAAACTCGATGCGACGTGGCCGCGGGCGCTCCGGCTCGACGGGTCGGTTCGCGACCCCAACGCGCTTCATATGGTGATGCTGGAACGCGTCCGGCAAAAATGTGACGACGAGGAATTCGACTTTCTGCACTTCCATCTCGACTATTATCCATTCTCGCTGTTCTACCGGCAGCCGACCCCGTTCCTGACCACCCTGCACGGCAGGCTCGACCTGCCCGAGCACCAGCCGGTATTCACCACCTTCGCGTCCGTTCCCGTGATTTCGATCTCGAACGCACAGCGGCGTCCGGTGCCGCAAGCCAACTGGGTTCGCACCATCCACCACGGCCTGCCCGAACAATTGCTGACGCCGCGGCCGGTCACCCCGGCCTATCTGGCGGTGTTGGGGCGGATCGCGCCGGAAAAAGGTGTTGACCGGGCGATCCGGATCGCGATCCGATGCGGCGTTCCGCTGAAGATCGCGGCAAAGGTCGATCGTGCCGACCAGGAATATTACGACGAGGTCATTCGTCCGCTGATGGACCATCCTCTGGTCGAATTCATCGGCGAGATCGGCGATCAAGAGAAATCCGATTTTCTCAGCGGCGCGGTCGGCTTGCTGGTTCCAATCGACTGGCCCGAGCCGTTCGGCCTTGTCATGATCGAGGCGATGGCATGCGGAACGCCGGTGATCGCATATAACCGCGGCTCCGTTCCCGAAATCATCGATGAGGGTTTGACCGGCTTCATCGTCGAAGACGAGATCAGCGCGGTCGCTGCCGTCAACCGCCTTTCCCAGCTCGATCGCGCTGCAATCCGAAAGCAGTTTGAAGCACGGTTTACCGCGCGGCGCATGGCACTCGACTATCTCGCCGCCTATCGCAGTCTGACCGAAGTTGCCGAGCCGCGCATCAAGCTGGTCAGCAGCGCCGAATAGACAGGGTTCAATCCACCGGCGGCGCGGCCGTGCCGAAACGCCGTTCGTAGGCCTTGATGTAGGCTTCCGGAGATGGCTTGAGGTGACGCCGGGTCAGTTCGATCAGTTCTCCCCGGCGCGAGCCGCGAAGCGCCTTGATCATGTCCAGATGGTCGCGGCGCGCCCGGTCGAGCGATTGCGGAAACGCATTGGCGTAAAACCGGATGCCGTGGACCTTGCGCGCGAGCAGGTCGATGGTGTCGATCAGGCAGGCATTGCCGCACAGCCCGAACAAAAACTGGTGAAAGCTGAGGTTACTGTAAAACACCGTGAGCAGGTCACCGGCAATCACGGCCGCGGCGTGCTGCCGCTGCAGTTCCTCCAGACTTTCGATATCCTGCGGGCCGACCGGAAATGGAATGATGCGGACCGCCATCACTTCCAGCTCTTCACGAACCGCATAGATTTCCCTCACCTCGAGCGGCGTCAGCCCGCGCACCATGGCGCCGCGGTTGGGGATGCGCTCGACCAGGCCCTTTTTCTCGAGCTCGAACAGCGCGAGTCGCACATCGCCGCGGTGGGTCTGGAACAGATCGCACAGATCCTGCTCGACCAGACGCTCCCGCGGCTGACGTCGCCCCAGCACGATGTCCTCCTCGATGCGCCTGGCGATGAGGACAGCCGCGGCCGGTTCGCGCGCCGGCGGCTCGGGCATCGGACGGGATTTGGGCGCTGGCAGATTCGCCCGGTCGAGTGGCTTTCCGGCCATAGTTCCCCAAATGGAGCAGGCGTCCGACCGACCGCAACCGGCCGACCGGCGGTAAATTCCCGGCGCACCCATAATAAGATTGAAAACTATATTGTAAACAATTTTCAACGGGACTAGGCTCCTTGGCAAACAACAAGCGAACAGGTCGAGCAAACGGAAGTTTGCGCCGGGATCGCACAGGGGGAGTCGATATGAAAAAAGATCGCCGGCAATCCGTCCTTGGCAACCAGGGCAACACCAATCCACTGCTGTCGCGGCGGCCAAGCCGCCGTAAATTTCTCCTCAAGGCAACGGGTGCGGTCGTCGCCGGCGCCTTCGGCGCGGTGCCCTTGCGCGGCTGGGCTGCCGATCCCGTCAACATCGGCGCGCTGTATCCAACCACCGGCAGCATGGCGCAGATCGGCGTCGGCTGCGTCGCCGCGGCCAAGCTCGCGGTCGAGATGGTCAACGAAGCCGGCGGCATCAAATCGCTCGGCGGCGCCAAGCTCAATTTGATCATCTCCGACGTGCAGAGCGACACCACGGTGACGCGCACCGAAACCGACCGGCTGATCAGCGGGAACAAGCTGTCGGCGATCCACGGCTGTTTCGCCAGCGCGCTGACGCTGATCGCAAGCGAGGTAGCCGAACGCGCCAAGGTACCGCTGATCACCGGATCGAGTTCGGACCAGCTCAACAAGGGGCGAACCTACACCTTCACGCCGTTTGCCCGCGCCTCGCAATTCGCCCAGGCGCAGTTGCAGATGTCGAAACTGGTCAGCGACAAGCCGAAGGTCGCGGTGATCTTCGAGAATACCGCGTTCGGTACCTCGACCTCGAACGGGCTGAAGGAACTGGCGCCGGCCGAGGGTGTCGAGATCGTGATGTTCGAGCCCTACTCCGCCGGCTTCACCGATGCGAGCCCGCTGATCAACAAGGTCAAATCCTCGGGCGCCAACGCGCTGTTCTCGGTGTCCTATCTGAACGACCTGATCCTGATCGTGCGCACCGTCAAGCAGGTCGGCCTCGACATCGCCATCAACGGCGGCTCCGGAGGCTTCGTGATTCCGGACTTCTACAAGAACGTCGGCAAGCTCGCCGAAGGCCTGCAGGGCGTGGCGCACTGGAACCACGACATGGATGCCGATGCCCAGAAAGTGAATGCCGAATATCAGAAACGCACCGGCTATTTCCTGTTCGAATATGCCGGCGGGCTGGTCGCGCAGACCTTCATGATCGCCGACGCGCTGGAGCGCGCGGCTTCCGCCGATCCACAGAAGGTGCGCCAGGCGCTGTCGACGCTCGACGTCTCCTCCGGCTATGCGGCAATGGCCCCGGGCGGCAAGGTGAAGTTCGGGCCCGACGGCAAGAACGTCTACGGCCGGCCGATCGGCGTACAGTGGCAGCACGGCGATCTCGCCAGCGTCTTCCCCAAGGAAGATGCCCGCGCGCCGCTGCTGAAAACCTGACGGCGGTCGGAATCGATGCTGGAGACAGTGGTTCAGGCCGTGATCAACGGCCTGCTGATCGGCGGTATCTACGCGCTCGTCAGCATCGGCGTCACGCTGATCTTCGGCGTGGTCAAGATCGTCAATTTCGCCCAGGGCGAATTCGTGATGATCGGGATGTATATCAGCTTCTTTCTCGCCACCCGGTTCGGAATCGATCCGATCGCATCGCTCTTTGTCACGATG
>DASUIA010000034.1:0-25893 GCA_036273255.1 Bradyrhizobium sp. | reverse complement strand
TGCTCCCGCCTCGACAGGTGGCGCCGCACAGTTCTACCATGCTACGCGAGAAACGCAGCAACAGGTTTTGCGGAACACCGAATGACCAAGATCGCCTCCAATCTGCAAATCGATTCCGCCCGGCTTTGGGGCACGATTCACGAGACCGCGAAATTCGGTGCCACGCCGAAAGGCGGCGTCCGGCGGCTCACGCTCGGACCGGAGGACAAACAGGTACGCGACTGGTTCCGCGACGCCTGCGAGGCCGCGGGTCTCGAAGTGCATGTCGATGCGCTCGGCTCGATGTTCGGCTTGCGCAGGGGCCGCGACGTGTCGAAGCCACCGGTCGGACTCGGCTCGCATCTCGATACCCAGCCGACCGGCGGCAAATATGACGGCGTGCTCGGCACGCTGGCCGCCCTCGAAGTCGTGCGCACGCTCAATGACGCCGGGATCGAGACCGAAACGCCGATCTGCATCGTCAACTGGACCAATGAAGAGGGTTCGCGGTTCGCGCCGGCAACCATGGCCTCGGCCGCCTATGCCGGCGACTACACCACGGAAGACATTCTGGGTCGGCGCGATGCCGGGGGTGTCAGCGTCGGCGAAGCCCTCGACGGCATCGGCTACCGCGGCCACGAGGCGGTCGGGGCGCGCAGGCTCGGCGCCTTTGTCGAACTGCATATCGAGCAGGGCCCGCTGCTGGAAGCCGAAAACAAGACCATCGGCGTGGTCGATCGCGGCCAGGGCATCGTCTGGTACGACGGCAAGATCACCGGCTTCGAAAGTCATGCCGGCACCACCCCGATGCCGCTGCGCCGCGATGCCTTGGCGGCCTTGTCTGAATTCGTGCTGGCGGTCGAGCGCGTCGCCCGGGCCCATGGCCCGAACGCCGTCGGCACCGTCGGCGAGGCCGTGATTGCGGCGCCCTCGCGCAACGTCATTCCGGGCGAGATCGCCTTCACCCTGGACATCCGCAGCCCGAACGCGGCAACGCTCGATGCCATCGACGGAGATTTGCGCAGCGCGATCGCGGAAATCGCTGCGCGACGCAGGGTCGAGATCGCGCTTCAGCCGATCTGGCGCAAGGAGCCGACCGTGTTCGACGCAAAGCTGGTCGATGCGGTCGAAACCGCGACCAAAGCGCTCGGCTACAGCCACCGCCGCATCACCTCCGGCGCCGGTCACGATGCCTGCAACCTCGCGAATGTGGTGCCGGCAGCGATGATCTTCGTGCCCTGCAGGGATGGCGTCAGCCACAACGAGTTGGAGGATGCAACCCAGGCCGACTGCACCGCCGGCGCCAACGCGCTGATGCATACCGTGCTCGCACTCGCCGGCGTCGCCTCGTAGCCGCCAACAAATCCAACGGAACAGCGGAGGCCATTTTGCGCGGAGTGTTTGTCGATGCCAATGAGTCGCTGGCGGCAATCCTGGAGCGGCTGGCAAAACCCGGCGATCCCGAGCTGGGCATTCATCGCGATCCCGACATCGCGCCTGAGCAGTTGCCGAACGTGCTCGACGGCGCCGCGATCGCGATCGTCGATCACACCGCGCTGCCGACCGCCGTCGCACGTAACTGTGCGGGGCTGAAGCACGTCGTCTTCCTGGGCACCGGCGCCCGCAGCTACATGAATCCGGAGGAGCTGGCCGAACTCGGCATCGAGGTTCACCTGATCAAGGGCTATGGCGACACGGCGGTGGCCGAATCGACCATTGCGCTGATGTGGGAGGCCGCGCGCGGCATTGCCCGGATGGACCGCGAAATGCGCGCCGGCAACTGGCTGCGCGAGGACGGCATGCAGCTCAGGGGCAAGACGCTGGGCCTGATCGGATTCGGCGGTATCGCGGCGGAAGTGGCGCGCATTGCTGATGGCAGCGGCCTGCGGGTCATTGCCTGGAACCGGACGACGAAGCACCACCCTGGTGTCGAATTCATCGCGCTCGAGACGCTGCTGGCGCAGAGCCACGTCGTCTCACTGCATCTTTTGCTGAATGACGAGACCCGCGGTTTCGTCTCCCGGCAGCGGATCGCCGCGATGAGACCGGGCGTCATTCTGGTCAACACCGCACGCGGCGCACTGGTCGATGAAGCCGCCATGATCGAGGCGCTGCGTTCAGGTCATATCCGGCATGCCGGCCTCGACGTCTTCAACACCGAACCGCTGCCCTCGGACCATCCGCTGACGCAACTGCCGAACGTAACGCTCTCGGCCCACTCCGCCTTCCGCACGCCGGAAGCGAGCGAGAATCTTATCGAGGCGGCATTGCAGCATTGCCGGCGGATTGCGCGGGGCTGACGACGGCTGCCTACTCCACCATCTCCGCAACCGCCCTGCCGCAGGCCGCGGTGTCGGCGTTGCCGCCGAGGTCGCGGGTGCGCAACGTGCGTTCGCCGAGCGTGCGCTCGATCGCCGCGACGATCGATGCCGCGGCGGCCTTCTCGCCGAGATGCTCCAGCATCATCGCGCCCGACCAGATCATGCCGATCGGGTTGGCGATGCCCTGCCCTGCAATATCCGGTGCCGAGCCGTGTACCGGTTCGAACACCGAGGGGAAATCACCTTGCGGATTGATGTTGCCGGATGGCGCGATGCCAATGGTGCCGGTGCAGGCCGGTCCCAGATCGGACAGGATGTCGCCGAACAGATTGGAGCCGACCACGACGTCGAACCAGTCCGGATGCAGCACGAAATTCGCCGTGAGAATGTCGATGTGGTATTTGTCCCATTTCACCTTGGGATAGTGCGTGGCCATCGCTTCCACGCGCTCGTCCCAGTACGGCATGGTGATTGATATGCCGTTGGACTTGGTCGCCGAGGTCAGGTGTTTCTTCGGCCGCGACTGCGCCAGCTCGAACGCGAATTTCAGGATGCGATCGACGCCGACCCGCGTCAGCACCGTCTGCTGCGTCACGAATTCGCGCGCAGTATCCGGGAACATCCGTCCGCCGACCGAGGAATATTCACCTTCGGTGTTCTCGCGCACCACCCAGAAATCGATGTCGCCGGGCTTGCGGTTGGCCAGCGGCGACGGCACCCCCGGCATCAGCCGCACCGGGCGCAAATTGACATATTGGTCGAACTCGCGCCGGAACTTGATGAGCGAGCCCCACAACGAAATGTGATCGGGAATCTTCGCCGGCCAGCCGACCGCGCCGAAATAGATCGCATCATGCTTGCCGATCTTCTCCTTCCAGTCGTCCGGCATCATCTGGCCGTGCTTTTCGTAGTAGTCCCACGACGCGAAATCGAAATGATCGAAATACACGCCGACGCCGTGTTTTTTCGCCGCGGCCTCCAGCACGCGCAGGCCTTCCGGCACCACTTCCTTGCCGATACCATCGCCGGGAATGACCGCGATCCGGTATTGCTTTTTTGGGTCGGCCATCGAGAGGGTCCTCTATCCTGCGGCACTGGCAAAACCATGCCTTGACCGGATTGCAATGGACCAAAGTTCGTTGCCGCGCAACGCTGCAGTGCAAGGTTGACCGGTTTGACGGCGGCGGCCTAACAGTTGAAAATCGAAAACGACATCCGACCGGCCTCTCCCCTCGAGCGAGAATTCCCATGGACCTTCATTTGCGCGGCAAGCGCGTCCTGATCACCGGCGCGTCGAAAGGCATTGGCGCAGCGGCGGCCGAAGCCTTCGCCGAAGAAGGCTGTCATCTGCGGCTGGCGGCGCGCAGCGGCGACCGGCTGAAAGCGCTCGCCGAACGCCTGCGCTCGGCGCACCAGATCGACGCCGCCGCGCATGTCGTCGACCTCCGCAAGCCTGAAGACATCGCGAGACTGGCCAGCGACGCCTCCGACATCGACATTCTCGTCAACAACGCCGGCGACATTCCGGGCGGCTCGATCGACAAGATCGACGAGCCGACCTGGCGTCATGCCTGGGAGCTCAAGGTTTTCGGTTACATCAACCTGACGCGCGCGATCTACCACCAGATGAAATCGCGCGGTCATGGCGTCATCGTCAATGACATCGGCGCCGCCGGCGAGAAATTCGATGCCAACTACATCTGCGGCAGCACCGGCAATGCGGCGCTGATGGCATTTACCCGCGCGCTCGGCGGCAGGAGCCTCGCCGACAATATCCGCGTGGTCGGCATCAATCCCGGACCGGTTGGCACCGACCGCCACGTCACCTTGCTGAAAACCCGCGCCAGGCACCAGTTCGGCGACGAAAACCGCTACACGGAATTCCAGAAGGGCCTGCCGCTCGGCCGCCCCGCGCATGCCCGCGAAATCGGCGACCTGATGGCCTTCCTCGCCTCCGACCGCTCCGGCTATACCTCGGGCGTCATCTACACCGTCGACGGCGGCATCAGCGCCGGCTGGGGATAGGCGGGGGCAAGTCGGTGGGCGCGGCGTAGGGTGGGCAAAAGCGCAGCGTGCCCACCTGTTAATCGGGTGGCAATCTCATCGGTGGGCACGGCGCTGCGCGCCTTAGCTCCACCCTACGGCCTTTCGCAGGGCTACATCATCGCCTGGCGACGAACCAACGAGGGAGTAGAAACAATTGGCATCCGATCAGGAACTGGTAAAGGCGACCGCTTGCGCCATCGTCGACAGGCTCAGCGCCGGCGAAGTCACGCCGCTTGATCTGCTCGACGTGCTGGAGCGGCGCATTGCCGAGGTCGACGGCAAGGTGAATGCGCTGCCGACGCTGTGTTTCGACCGGGCCCGAGGCCGCGCCGGGGAACTGATGAAGAGAAAACCCGGCGACCGCGGCCTGCTTGCCGGGCTGCCGGTGCCGATCAAGGACCTGACCGACGTCGAGGGCGTGCTGACGACGCAGGGCTCGCCGATCTACCGGGACAATTTTCCGGCGCGCTCGGATCTGATGGTTGAACGCCTCGAGAGCAACGGCGCGGTGGTCTACGCCAAATCCAACACGCCGGAATTCGGCGCCGGCGCCAATACCTTCAACGAGGTGTTCGGCGCGACCCGCAACCCCTGGGATCTGTCGCGTTCCGCCGCCGGCTCTTCCGGCGGCGCCGCCGCCGCGCTCGCCGCCGGCATGGCCTGGCTTGCGCACGGCTCCGACATGGGCGGCTCGCTGCGCAATCCCGCGAGCTTCTGCGGCATTGTCGGCTTGCGGCCCAGCATCGGCCGCGTCGCGCATACGCCGATCTTCAAGATCGATCGCAATCTCGGCGTCCAGGGCCCGATGGCGCGCAATGTCGAGGACCTGGCTCTGCTGCTCGACGCCATGAGCGGCGAGCATCCCGCCGATCCACTGTCGCTGCCGAGGCTACCGACCTCCTTCCTGTCGGCGTCGCGCTCCGGCAAGCGGCCAAAGCGCGTGGCCTATTCGCCCGATCTCGGCATCACGCCGGTTGATCCGGAGGTCGCCGCCATCACCCGAAAGGCCGCCTCGCGTTTTTCCGAAGCCGGCGCGATCGTCGAGGAGGCGCACCCGGATTTGCGCGAGGCGCATCAATGCTTCCATGTATTGCGCGCGTTCGACTACGCGGTCAGCAAGGCGGAGCTGCTGCGCACCAAACGCGAACAGCTCAAGCCGGAAGTAATCTGGAACATCGAGGAAGGCCTCAAGCTCACGGTCGAGCAGCTCGCGCAGGCGGAGGCACAGCGGGTGGCGATGACCGCACGCACGCTCGAGTTCTTTGGGACCTACGACCTGCTGCTGACGCCGGCGACCATCGTCGCGCCGTTCCCGGTCGAAAACCGCTACGTCGCCGAATGCGCCGGCAGGAAATTCGACAATTATGTCGAATGGCTCGGCATCGTCTATGCGATCACGCTGGTCTGCTGCCCCGCGCTGTCGCTGCCATGCGGCTTCACGGCCTCGGGTCTGCCGGTCGGACTGCAGATGGTGGGGCCGCCGCGCGGCGAAGGGCAGCTTCTGGCACATGCAAAGACGCTGGAGGATATCCTGGGCGTGCGCGGCACCACGCCGATCGATCCGAGGGCTCCGAAGCAGGCCGGCAAGTAACCCGACACCACCAATTTGTGCGCTGGCGGTTAACTCCCGCGCGGCTATAATCGGATACAATCATGGCGCGCGAACGACGGCGCGTGGGAAGGAACGCGTGGATGGCCGGAAAACTGAAGATCCATGTTGACCAGGACAAGTGCCAGGGCCATGCCCGATGCAAGTCGCTGGCGCCGGAACTGTTCGAGCTCGACGAATTCGGCCATGCGCGCGAGATCGGGGACGGCTCGGTTCCCGAAGGACTGGTGGACAAGGCCTGGCTTGCCCAGACCAATTGTCCGGAAATTGCCATTGACGTCACGGAGGACTGAACGCGTCTCGTATATTGCCTTTTGGCTGATTGATCCCGCAAGTTTTGATTAACGAACGAAACCAAAGGAAATTGCCCGATGTCAGATCATGCCCCGGTCACCGATTGGGTTCACGATTTCGACCATACCGATCCCCACTGGATCGAAAATCCGTTTCCGATCTGGGAAAAGCTGCGCGCTGAACGCCCGGTCGTCCACACCAAGCGTTTCCTGGGTTGTTACCTGCCGACCACCTATGAAGCGGTGAAGCAGGTCGCCCACGACCCCGAACACTTTTCCTCGCGGCGCATCATCGTCCGCGATGTACGACCCGAGACGACGTCGCCGGCGCCCCCGATCACCTGCGACCCACCCGATCACAAGCCTGCCAAGCAACTGCTGCTGCCATCGTTCACGCCCGACGCCATGAAGAAGCTCGAACCCAGGGTTCGCGCCATCTGCAACGAACTGATCGATGAATTCATCCATGACGGAAAATGCGACGCCGCCGCGCGCTATACCAAGCACATTCCGGTCAGGGCGATTGCCCATATGCTGGGCATCCCGGAACGGGATGGCGGCCTGTTCATCAGATGGATCCACGAGATTCTGGAGCTGGGAATCAGGGATCAAGACATCCTGATGCGCGCGATCCACGAGATGACGGCCTATTTCGGCGGCCATATCGCGCAGCGCAGGCAACACCCGACTGACGATCTGATCTCGACGCTGATGAATGCCCGGGACAAGGACGGCCAGCCTTTGTCCGATGATCATGTGCAGGGCACGCTGCGGCTGCTCCTGATTGCGGGCATCGACACCACCTGGAGCGCGGTCGGTGCCTCGCTGTGGCATCTGGCAAGGACGCCGGCGGACCGCGCGCGGTTGGTCGCGGAGCCCGCGCTGATGCCGACCGCGGTCGAGGAATTCCTGCGGGCCTATTCGCCGGTGACGATGGCACGCGAGGTGGTGAAGGAGACGACGGTCAGCGGTTGCCCGATCAAGCCCGGCAACATGGTGCTGCTTTCGTTCCCCGCCGCCAACCGCGATCCTGCGGTGTTTCCGGACGCCGACAAGGTCGTGATTGACCGCAAGGAGAATCGCCATGCGGCGTTCGGGCTCGGCATTCACCGTTGCATCGGCTCCAACCTCGCACGCATGGAAATGACGGTAGCTCTCGAAGAGTGGCTGAAGCGGATTCCGGATTTCCGGCTCGATCCGGCTGGCCAGGTCACCTGGTCCGAAGGCAGCGTGCGCGGGCCGCGGCAGCTTCCGCTGCTGTTTTGAGCGAGCTGAAAATTATTCGCTTTTTGAACAGCGGCCGCTTGGCGCGTTTGAAGGCCAAGCCACCGTCGGCCTCGTGGTTCGAGACGCCGCGCAAGGCGCGGCTCCTCACCATGAGGTCCCAGACCTCATCCTGAGGAGCATCGCGAAGCGATGCGTCTCGAAGGATGAAGCGACGGTGCTGGAAATAAGCCATGGAGGCGAGCGTGCCGTTCGAACGTTTCCAGTTTACGGGTGCCGACGGCCAGCAGCTCGCGGCCTCGCTCGACCTGCCGGACAGCGAGCCGATCGCCTATGCGCTGTTTGCACATTGCTTCACCTGCGGCAAGGACTTGCTCGCCGCCAGCAGGATCGCGGCGGCACTGGCGGCGAAGGGTATCGCGGTGCTGCGCTTCGACTTCACCGGCCTCGGCTCCAGCGAAGGCGATTTCGCCAATTCCACCTTCTCCTCGAATGTCGCCGATCTGGTGCGGGCCGCCGATCATCTGCGCACCACCCGCAAGGGTGCGGCGATCCTGATCGGTCACAGTCTCGGCGGCGCCGCCATTCTGGCCGCCGCCGCTCAAATTCCCGATGCCAGGGCCGTCGTCACCATCGCCGCACCCTCCGATCCCGGTCATGTCACCGGCCTGTTTGCCGAACGGATCGAGGATATCCGCACGCACGGCAAGGTCGAGGTTTCGCTCGCCGGCCGCCCGTTCCAGATCACGCGCGAATTCCTCGAGGACATCGCCGAACATCATCTGATCGCGCATGTCGCCGCGCTGCACAGGGCGCTGCTGGTGATGCACGGGCCGACCGACGACACCGTCGGCATCGACAACGCCACCCGCATCTTCGTGGCGGCCAAACATCCCAAGAGCTTCGTCTCACTGGACGACGCCGACCATCTGCTGACACGCAAGCGCGACGCCATTTATGTCGCCGATGTCATCGCCGCCTGGGCCGAACGCTATGTCGATCCCATCGCCTCGAAGCCGGCCGCCGATTCGGACAAGGCGCCGCGCCAGGTCGTGGTGCGCGAGACCGGCAACGGCAAATTCCAGCAGACCGTTTCGGTCGGACCACATCGAATGCTGGCCGACGAGCCGGTCGCCGCCGGCGGCGAGGATAGCGGCCCCGGGCCGGATGATTTTCTGCTGGCCGGCCTCGGCGCCTGCACCTCGATGACCATGCGACTCTATGCCGACCGCAAAGCGCTGCCGCTCGATCGGGTGACCGTGACGCTGATGCACGCCAAGATCCACGCGGAAGATTGCGCCGAATGCGAAACCAGGACCGGCATGCTCGACCGGATCGACCGCGTGATCGCCATGGAAGGCGCGCTCGACGCCGACCAGCGCGCGAAGCTGATGGAGATCGCGGACAAATGCCCGGTGCATCGCACCCTGACCTCGGAGGTCCACATCGTGACCAGGCCTGCGGATTGACGAACCCCGGCACCAGCGTATCATCCGCTTCGAGGAGCTGCCCATGCCGGCCGTGGCACGCATCGATCCCAAAACGGTCTTTTCAGCGGACGAATGGCGTCGGCTGACTTCGCGCAGTTCGCTGCGCGGCATGTGGCTGGTGTTTCACGCCTGGGCGACGATCGCGGCCGCGATGGCGCTGGTGGCGGTATGGCCGAACCCGCTCACCTGGCTGATCGCGGTGATGGTGGTGGGCACGCGTCAGCTCGGGCTTGCCATCCTGATGCATGAAGCCGCCCATGGCGGGCTGCACGCCAACAAGGCGATCAACGAATGGGTCGGGCAATGGTTGTGCGCGGTCCCGGTCGGCGCCGATCTGGCCAGCTACCGCTCCTATCATCTGCAGCACCACAAATTCACCCAGCAGCCGGAAGATCCCGACCTGTCGCTGTCGGCGCCGTTTCCGATCAGCAAGGAAAGCTATACCCGAAAGGCGGTACGCGACCTCACCGGGCAGACCTTCGTGAAGCAACGGCTTCCGCTGTTCCTGTCGCTGTTCCGGCGAAACGGCGGCGATGCTCCGTTGACCCATGAGAGCTTCGTTTCCAGCGGCGCCGACAAGATGGCACGCTTTCTCGGCCTGAACGCCGTGTTGTTCGGCCTGTGCTGGCTTGCGGGCCTGGGCATCTGGTACTGGCTGGTGTGGGTGGTGGCGATGGCGACCTGGCTGTCGCTGGTGACGCGCATCCGCAACATCGCCGAACATGCCTGCACCAGCACCGGCGAGGATCCGTTCAGCCATGCCCGCACCACCCGCGCCAATCCGATCGAGCGGCTGTTGATCGCGCCCTATTGGGTGAACTATCACGCCGAACATCATCTGTTCATGTATCTGCCGTGCTATCACCTCCCCGAGGCGCATCGACTTCTGATCGAAAAGGGCCTGATCCAGCGAATGGAAGTGCGGCCCGGCTACCTCGATGTGATGCGGCTCGCCACTTCGGGTCGGCAGGCCTGAGCGTGACCGGAGCCGGTCAGGCGTTCGCGTCCTGCACCGCAGCCAAAGGCGGAACACGCAGCGGTCCACGCAGGCCGGCGGCCGAGCCCGCGAGAATGCCGGCAGCGGCTGCGAACGATGCCAATGCCAGCGTCGACAGTCCGGTCAGACCCTGGCCGATCGAGCAGCCAAGGGCCATCGCGCCGCCCGCCCCCATCAGCGCCGCGCCGCCGGCCGAACGCAGCATGTGGCGCGGCGATCGATAACCCTCCCAGTGGAAGCGGCGCGTCACCAGCGCCGTCACCAGGCTTCCGGCGATCACGCCGCCGATGGTCGCGATGCCGAAATTCAGCGTCAGCCCGGTGGACAGCATCACGTATTGCAGCGAATCGGCGATCGGCGCGACGAAGGTGAGCGAGGTGACCGGCGCCGGATTGAAATCGTCGGCACCGAGATATCCGGTCGCAAACCAGCCGGCGGCAACCAGCAGCCCGACCATCACGCCGGCCGCGACCTGTCCCCAGGAGTGACGGAATCGCGCATGCGCGAACGCAAAGATGATCAATGCCCCGCTGATGGTCGAGGCTGCGAGCATCCGTGCGAACTTTGCGTCGAGATGGAACGCCGACAGCAGCGCCGGCACCGAGATCACCTTGGGCGACAATTGCGACCACTGCAGCAGCGCGATCCGTGAGGGCGCGATCAGGCCCCTCAGCGTCATCTGCGCGACGATGCCGAGCACGATCACCACGACAAAGGAACGCAAATTGCCGCTCCCGAGCAACACCAGCGCCCGCGATCCGCAGCCGTTCGACATCACCATGCCATAGCCGAACAACAGGCCGCCAAAGAACATCAGCGGCACCGAAAACGACGGCTGCAGATAGATCGATTTGCCGAGATCGACCATCTGCCGCGCGGCAAGAAGCTGGGTCGCGGCGATTGCCACACCGAGCGCGAGCGCATAGGTCCGCACCAGCCGCCCGTCGCCCTCCGCCCACCAGCCACGCAGGCTGCTCACGAGGCAAAACCCGCTCAGCAATCCGACCGCGCCATAGATGAGCCCGATCGCCAGGCCGGCATAAACGACGATATTGGCTCCGTCCTGCAATTCGCTTTCCCCGTGTTTTCCGGATCGCTGGCCCGGACAAGATGCGACAAACCTTCAGACCACAATCAGTCTCGCAAAGCGAGCCGCGCTCAAGGCGTCGGCCGCAGGATCACGCGGTCGCGCGACGAACCCGCGACGGCGAGATAGGCCGCCTTCGCATCCTGCAGCGGATAGATCGCAGTAGCCTTGATCGGAAATGGCTTGAGATGGCCACCTTCAAGGCCGGGAACGAGTTCTCTCAGCACCGCGCCGGTCGCCGTCGACGACAGCCCCAGCGTGTCGATGCCGACATAGCTGTGCTGGCCGCGATAGAATTCCAGGATGTTGAACGGCACGACCGGAGCGATGGCGGCGATCAGGATCTGGCGCCCGCGCACCGCAAGCGCCCGATGGGCGGCCTGAAAACAGGGATCGCCGACCGTATTGAAGACGATGTCGGCGCCCTTGCCGTCGGTGATCTCGCGAACGCGTGCGGCGACGTCGGTGGCCGAGGCATCGATCACGTCGACCCTCGAATTGGCATGGCCTTCATAGCGTTCATTCTTGCGCACCACGCCGATGACGCGGGCACCGCGCCATGTCGCGATTTGCACCGCCGCCTGGCCGACCTTGCCGTTGACCCCCATCACCAGCACCGTCTCGGATTCCTTCGGCATCCCGGCGCGGCGAAAACCCTCGATGGCGGTGACGAAGGGAACCCCGAGACCGGCGGCCTGCTCCCACGAAAGGCTTGCCGGCTTCTCGACCACGGCATCGGTTTCGACGGCGAGGAGCGTCGCATGGGTGCCGTCACGCCGGATGCCGAGATCGCCCGAGGAGCCAAAGACCTCGCGTCCGACCGTTCCGGCGGGGCCATCGATCACGACCCCCGCATAGTCGCGGCCCGGCGTGCGCGGAAATACCGCGTAGGACATCAAGCCTGTGGCGGCTTTGACATCGGACGGGTTGACGGCGGCTGCCTTGAGTTCGATCAGCACTTCGTTGGCGGCGCGCGACAGCATGCGCCGCTCGACCGCGGGCGCGAGCAACGCCGGGGTGTCGGCCTTCGCTTGCAGACGCACGCAGCGGGCTTCCACCACAAGCGGCCGGCCGTCTGATTTTTCGGGGATTGACATCACGGCCGTTTCCGGACTTCTCGGGCGTTCCCATTGACGCCGCTGGGATCGTTGACAGCAAGGTCGCTTCGCATCATGACTAGCGGACTGATCGCTTAGTTCAAGAGGCTTGTTCCGGCAAGCCCGGCGACCCCGGAGAAACCGCAGTGAACGTCAAGGCCACGCTTTCGCCCGACGATCTCGCGCGCGCCTGCGCGGAGGCGATGTGGAAGCAGGACGACGCCAGCACCGGACTCGGCATGGAAATCGTCGAGATCAGATCGGGCCAGGCGACGCTGAAGATGACGGTGAAGCCGCACATGGTCAACGGTCAGCGGATCGCCCATGGCGGCTTCATCTTCACGCTGGCGGACTCGGCCTTCGCGTTTGCGTGCAATACCCACAACGAACGCGTCGTTGCCGCCGAGGGCAACATCACGTTCATCCGGCCCGGCAAGCTTGGCGACGTTCTGGTGGCGAAGGCACGCGAGATCTCGCGCAGCGGCAGGTCCGGGATCTACGACGTGAGCGTCACCGCCAACGACGTCGTGATCGCCGAGTTCCGCGGCCATTCCCGCACCATCGGCGGCACATGGGTACAGGCGGCAGAGACCGGTCCGAATTGAAACGGCCTGTCACTGATTTTTCAGGAGAAGCGTGCGATGACCTCGACAATGCGGCGAGCGGGAGGAAGCGGTTACAGCGCCGAACTGGATGACACCGAACGGGCTTCCCGCGACGAGATCATCGCGCTGCAGACCAGGCGCCTCGCCTGGTCGCTCGCACATGCCTACGACAACGTCACGCATTACAGGAAGTCCTTCGACAAGGCCGGCGTGCATCCGCGAGACTTCAGCCAGTTGTCCGATCTCGCGCGGTTTCCGTTCACGGTCAAGACCGACCTGCGCGACAACTATCCGTTCAACATGTTCGCGGTGCCGCGCGAAAAGCTGGTCCGCGTCCACGCCTCCTCCGGCACCACCGGCAAGCCGATCGTGGTCGGCTATACCAGAGCCGATATCGATGTCTGGTCCGACGTGATGGCGCGCTCGATCCGCGCGGCCGGCGGCCGCACCGGCATGATCCTGCACAACGCCTATGGCTATGGCCTGTTCACCGGCGGCCTCGGCGCGCATTACGGCGCCGAGCGGCTCGGCTGCACCGTGGTGCCGGTCTCGGGCGGCATGACCGAGCGGCAGGTCCAACTGATCAACGACTTCAAGCCCGACATCATCACGGTGACGCCGAGCTACATGCTGGCGATCCTGGATGAGTTCAAGCGCCAGGGCCTTGATCCGCACCAATCGTCCCTGAAATTCGGCATCTTCGGCGCCGAACCCTGGACCAACGCGATGCGCGGCGAGATCGAGGCGGCCTTCGACATGGACGCCACCGACATCTACGGCCTTTCCGAAGTGATCGGTCCCGGCGTCGCCCAGGAATGCGTCGAGACCAAGGACGGTCTGCATGTCTGGGAGGATCATTTCTATCCGGAGGTGATCGATCCCGACACCGGCAAGGTGTTGCCGGACGGCGAGAAAGGCGAGCTGGTGTTCACCTCGCTGACCAAGGAGGCGTTTCCGATCATCCGCTATCGCACCCGCGACCTGACGCGGCTGTTTGCGGGCACCGCGCGGCCCGGGATGCGGCGCATGGAGAAGGTCACCGGTCGTTCCGACGACATGATCATCCTGCGCGGCGTCAACGTATTCCCCACCCAGATCGAGGAAGCGTTGCTGGCCACCGACTGGTGCGGCGGTCATTTCATCATCGAACTGACCCGCGAAGGGCGGATGGACGCGATGACGGTGCTGGCGGAAGCGCGGCCGGAACACTGGGACGGCAACGGCCTGACCGTCCATGCCGAGAAGGTCTCCGCCTTCATCAAGAACACCATCGGCATCACCGCCCAAGTCAGGGCAGTCGCCCCGGAAACCCTGGAGCGCTCGCTCGGCAAGGCAAAACGGGTGCGCGACAAGCGACCGAAGGGGTAGCGCTCCTACTCCGTCATTCCGGCGCGCGAGTGAAACGAGCGAGCCCGAAAATCCATAAGCACCATCGGGAGTATGGATTCCGGGCCTGCGCCAAGCGGCGCATCCCGGAATGACTGCCGGTCACACGTGATCGTAATCCACCACGACCTTGTCCGATACGGGCCGTGCCTGGCACGTCAGGATGAACCCGGCCTGCAGTTCCCACGGCTCCAGCGAATAGTTCACTTCCATCTTGGCATCGCCCTCGACGAGCTTGGCGCGGCAGGTTGAGCACATGCCGCCCTTGCAGGCGAATGGCAGGTCCATGCCGGCGCGCAAGGCGGCGTCGAGGATTGCCTCGCCCTCGGCCACCGGCACCTCGCTGCGCTTGCCATCGATGATCAGCGACGCCATCGCCTTGGCCGGCGCGGTCGCCGCGATCACCGCCTTCGGGCGCGGCTTGCCGCCGAGCCCCGAGACAAAGCGCTCGACGTGAATGCGTTCGGCGGCAATGCCGATATCACGGCAGGTCGCCTCGATCTCCTCGCTCATGGCAGTCGGGCCGCAGATGAAGACGTGATCGACGCTGGCCGCCGGCACCAGGGAACGCAGCAGCACCCTCACCTTCTCGGCATCGAGCCGGCCATGCAGGATCGGAATGTCCTGCTCTTCGCCCGAGATCACATGGAAGACCGAGAGCCGCTGCATGAAGCGGTCCTTCAGCTCTTCCAGCGCCTCGCGAAACAGCACGTTACCGGCGGAGCGGTTGCCGTAGAACAGGAAAAACCGGCTGTGCGGCTCGCGCGCCAGCACGCCCTTGACGATCGAAAGGATCGGCGTGATGCCGGAGCCCGCAGCGAAGCCGGCATGGACTCGCGCCTGATCCGGTGCATGGGCGATACCGAAGCGGCCGGTCGGGGTCATGACGTCGAGCTGGTCGCCGGGCTTCAGCTCGTCGGCGGCCCAGCTCGAGAACGCGCCGCCATCGACCTTCTTCACCGCGATGCGCACCTCTCCGTCCTCGGGACCGGAGCAGATCGAATAGGAGCGGCGCACCTCCTCGCCGTCCATGGCGGTACGCAGGGTGAGATACTGGCCAGGCGCGAAGCGGTAGTCGTCCGCGAGTTCGTCGGGAATCGCAAAGGTCAGCGACACCGCATCGGACGATTCGCGGCGCAGATCGCTGACCGCCAGACGATGAAAGCGAGGGGTCGGAGACGACATGTTCAGTGACACTTGAAATAATCGAACGGCTCGCGGCAGCTCCGGCAACGCCACAGCGCCTTGCAGGAGGTCGAACCGAACTCGGAAAGCAGCTCGGTATCCGCCGAGCCGCATTGCGGGCATTCGACCTGCTGCACCCCGAACAGCGCGCGGCGGGAGCCTCCTGCCTGCGGCGGCGCGATGCCATACTCCCTGAGCTTGCGGCGGCCGTCGTCGCTCATCCAGTCGGTGGTCCAGGCCGGCGACAGCACGGTGCGGACTTTCGGATCGGCGAACCCGGCTCGCTCCAGCGCCAGCTCGATCTCGAGCGCGATCATGTTCATCGCCGGGCAACCGGAATAGGTCGGCGTGATCGCAACCTCGACATGGCCGTCGGTTACTGCGACGTCGCGCAACACGCCGAGATCGGCGATGGTGAGAACCGGGATCTCCGGATCGACCACGCCGGAGGCCGCATCCCACGCGCGCTGCCGCAGGTTGGCATCATTATGCGGGGTGGTCACCATGTCGCACCCGGAAACGTCCGTTGCATCGATTGCAACTCGCTGAGCAGATGACCGAGGTGCTCGCTGTGCCGGCCACTGCGGCCGCCCTGCTGCATCCAGTCGTTTTTTGGCGGCGTCAGCGTTGCCTCGCTCATCACATCGCTGACCGTGCCGATCCATCGCGGCCGCAATGATGCCGGATCGACCGCGATGCCGCCGGCGATCAGGCTGCGCTCGCTGTCGTCGACCTCGAACATCTCGCCGGTATAGGCCCAGAGATCGTCGATCGCCGTTTGCGCGCGACGATGGCTTTCCTCGGTACCGTCGCCGAGCCGGACCAGCCATTCCGACGAATGCCGCAAATGATAAGCACTTTCCTTTTCGGACTTGGCGGCGATCGCCGCCAGCGTGGCGTCGCCCGATTGCATCATGGCCCGCCAATAGGGGTCGGCAAACGCCGAATAGAAAAATTGCCGCACCATGGTGCGTGCGAAGTCGCCATTCGGCTGCTCCAGCAGCAGCAAATTGCGATATTGCCTGATATCGCGCAGATAGGCGAACGTGTCCTCGTCATTGCCCCTGCCCTCGATTTTCGCGGCGCAGCCATAGAGTTCGCGGGCCTGCCCCAGCAGATCGAGGCCCATATTGGCGAGCGCCATGTCCTCTTCCAGCATCGGTGCATGGCCGCACCACTCCGAAAGCCGATGCCCCAGGATCAGCGCGTCGTCGGCCCGGCGCAGCGCGTACAGCACCAGCGGCGTTTCGGAAATGGATATCGAGGCAACGGCCATATCGATCACTGCTCCCATCGTCATTGCGAGGAGCGACAGCGACGAAGCAATCCAGAGTCCAGCATGACGCCCGATGGATTGCTTCGCTGCACTCGCAATGACGTTCACATATGCCCGACTTCGTCGGGAACTTCGTAGAAGGTCGGGTGGCGATAGATCTTGGATTCCGCAGGCTCGAACATCATGCCTTTTTCGGCAGGATCGGAGGCGGTGATCGCACGCGACGGCACCACCCAGATCGACAACCCTTCGCCGCGGCGGGTGTAGATGTCGCGCGCGGCCTGCAGCGCCAGCGTGGCATCGGTCGCATGCAGCGAACCGACGTGCTTGTGGGCGAGCCCGTTGCGGCTGCGGATGAAGACTTCCCAGAGCGGAGTGTTCGGCGTGGCCATGGTGGCCTCCTTCGAAGAATAGCTACTAGGCGGCGCGGCGCTGCCTGCGTTTTTCGGCATGGGCGGAAGCGGCCTCGCGCACCCAGGCGCCCTCGTCATGGGCCTTGCGCCGTGCCGCCAGCCGGTCGCGATTGCATGGCCCGTTGCCGGCCAGCACCTGATTGAACTCGTTCCAGTCGATCGGGCTGTATTGCCAGTTTCCCGCCGCATTCTGCTTCATGCCGGGATCGGGAATGGTGAGGCCGAGAAACTGCGCCTGCGGCACCGTCGCGTCGACGAATTTCTGCCGCAGCTCGTCATTGGAGAAGCGCTTGATCTTCCATCGGGTCGAGGTGTCGCTGTGCTGGCTCGCTTTGTCGGGCGGACCGAACATCATCAGCACCGGCCACCACCAGCGATCGAGTGCGCTCTGCGCCATCGCCTTCTGTTCCTCGCTGCCGCGCGACAGCGTCAGCATGATCTCGAAGCCCTGGCGCTGATGGAAGGACTCTTCCTTGCAGACGCGGATCATCGCGCGCGCGTAAGGACCGTAGGAACAGCGGCACAACGGAATCTGGTTCATGATCGCGGCGCCGTCGACCAGCCAGCCGATCGCGCCGATATCCGCCCAGGTCAGCGTCGGATAGTTGAAGATCGAGGAATACTTTGCCCTTCCGGCCAGCATCAGGTCGACCAGTTCCTCGCGCGAGGTGCCGAGCGTTTCCGCGGCGGCATAGAGGTAAAGCCCGTGGCCGCATTCGTCCTGCACCTTGGCGAGCAGCGCGGCCTTGCGGCGCAGCGACGGCGCCCGCGTGATCCAGTTGCCCTCGGGCAGCATGCCGACGATCTCGGAATGCGCGTGCTGGGAAATCTGCCGCGTCAGCGTCCTGCGGTAGGCCGCCGGCATCCAGTCATTGGGCTCGATGCGATCGTCGGCATCGATGCGCCGCTGGAATTCCGTGGCCCGGCCAGCGTCCTCGATATTGCGATCTTCGGCTTCCGTGGTGTTGAGCGCTTGGGTGTACATGGCCGATCTCCCAGGGCAGCGAACACAATATATAACACAATTTGAAATACACAAGAAGTTCTTGTAACATCATAGCGGATTGCTGAACCGCCGCCCGAGATCCGCGCCGGCCGGCGGCAACGGCCCATCCTCGTTCCTGGCCTGCTGGTCAAGCCATTGTTCAGACGCGGGAATGAGCCCGCGATAGATTTCCGCGCAGAGTTTCCGCGCGGCCCTGCCCGGCCAATCCTCCGGCAACAGGGCCGCCGGCAGCAGCGGGTCGCGCAGCACGACACGCCGGTAGTGATGGATCAGCAGGATCCGCGCGACAAAGGCGTCGCTGGTCGACAGCCGTTCGCGGCGCCCGATCCATTCCCGCAATGGCTTGAAGGTCCGCATGAACTTCAGATAGGCGTCGGCGGTGCGGTGCAGCGGCCAGCTCGCGCTGAGCAGGCGGTGGCCATTGTCGTCTTCGGCGGAAACCTCCAGCCGGATCGCTGATGCCGCTTCCTCGGGGACAGGCACCCCCGAAGGCGCGATCCATACCCCCGGCAGCGGGCTGCCGAAGCCGGCATTCTTCAGCGCATCACGGGAGGCATCGCGATCCTCCCCGTTGCCGATCAGCAGGAGTTCGAAGCGTCCGGTCCAGTCCGCCGATGGCGGGTCATAAATATGTCTGGTCGCGGTATCAAAGGTTTGCCGTCCCTTCTTCACCAGTCGATAGAAGCTGTTGCGGCCGAGCCTGGTGCGTTCGAGCCAGCCGTCCGCGGCGAGCCGCGACATCGCCGTACGCACCACGCCGCTGTCGATATCGATCGCCTCGAAGAACGCCAGCAGCGTACCGAGCCAGACCGAGCCGCCCCGCGGCACGATCGCATCGCCGAATACCGTGATGACAATGGAGCCGGTGCGCGAAGGTTCGCGCTTGAGCTGGTCGATGATCGGGGCAAGCGGGTGCGCCATGCGCAACGCATAGCGGTTTCGCGGCGTAGCAACAACGCCGCCGAAGCGGCGCCGCCATTACCTCGCGGGATCGGGATAGACGATGCTGCGCCAGCCGCTGCGGTCGAATGGCGCCCATTTGCCCTCGGGCTGCGCCAGGCGGTCGGCCACTGCGTAGACCACGGCGGGATGATGACCCATGCCGCAATGGCTGCTCTCGACCTCGATGTTCTCGGACCGGGCCGACGGCCTTTCCATGCACCCTTGCCAGGCGCAGATACCGTCGGAGCGGCTGAAGATCGCGGTGGTCGGCACCGGTGGCGTTTCCGACAGCGATCCGCCGAACCGGCGATCCTCTTCGTCGGCGCGCCGGCCGCTCGCCATTTCATAAACCCTCCAGGCATTGGTCGCCTTCGGGCTGCTCGCAAACGGACTGCCAAGCGTGATCACCGAGCGCACCCGGTCCGGCATGATCTTGGCGAGCTGGCGCGCATAGAGACCGCCGAGGCTCCAGCCGACCAGACTGACCTTGCGGCCATGGCTGTCGCTGAGCTCCCGCACCAGATCGACCATGGCGCGCTGTACGCCGTCGCGCAGGCCGAGGTTTCGGCCCTGGCGCCAGCCGCTGACGGCATAGCCGCGGTTCTTCAGGAAGCCGCGCAGCGGTCGGGTCGAGACATCCGAAGCCACCAGCCCAGGCAATACCAGCACGGGATGGCCGTCGCCCCGTGGCGCGAGGCTCAACAGCGGCAGCGCTCCAAGGAAGGCGCCCAGTTCGTGGATGGCTCGCCCCTCCAGGAGCATCAGGGTCCTGGACGGCGGACGAAGCGTCTGCGCAGCAGCGGACATCGTATCTCCTTTTCAGGCCGGCCCCTTCAAATCCCGGCAGCCAGCCAACGGATCAATGGAAAGACGCCAATCTCGTCAAATCGTTCCGCAACGCAACAAAGCCTTGAATCAAGCTAGGTCGCCGATTCCCGCATTCAAGCGCCAGCGTTCGGTTGGGACAATGGTTAAGCGTGAAGCCGTGATGGAAAAGTCACAGCCAGCGCAACAGGAATTCGATGCTGTAGAGCGACAGTCCGGCCAGCCCGCCGATCAGCGAGCCGTTGAAGCGGATGTATTGCAGATCCCGCCCGATATTGATTTCGATCAGCGCGATCAACTGTCCCATGTCCCAGCCCTTGACCTGATCGGAAATGAAGCTCGAGACGCCGCTCTTCTGCTCGGCGATGAAGCTTCGCAGCACCGCCACCAGGCCCTGATTGATCTCGGCGCGCAGTTCGGAATCGCCGGCAATCGCCTCGCCCGCTTCGGCCAGCATGCGGGCCAGATGATGCTGCAGCACCTGGGTCTCCCCGGCAGCGCTGCGCTCGATGAACGAGCGCGTGTTCGACCAGATGTTTTTCGCGAGGTCGGCGAGTTCCGGGCGCGCCAGCAGGTCGCGCTTCAATCCGTCGATGCGCTCGGCGTAGCTGCGATCGCTGCCGAGCCGGTCCACGAACGACAGCAGCATGCGATCGAACTCACCGCGAAATGGGTGGTTCGGATCGTTGCGCACGTCCTCGAAGAACGCGGTAGCGGAGGCGACGATCTTGTTCACCAGGAAGCGGTCGGTGCGGTAGAGCCTGAGCAGCGTCGGCAATTCGCCGCGGACCTTCGCGCGGATCAGCGCCATGGTTTCGGGCTGGGTCAGCGATTGATGCAGCGCGCGCAGGATATCGTCGAGCAGGCCCTGATGCCGGCCGTCCGCCACGAACGCCCGCAGCGTGCCGGCCGCGAGCGGCGCCAGATCGATCGACTGCAACTGGGTGGTGATCCGGCGGGTGATGAAGTTCATCAGACCGGACGTTTCCGTGGCCGAGAAAGCCTCGGGCAACAGCCGCAGCACGAAACGGGCGAGGTCGTTGCTGCGCTTGCGGTCGCGCAGCCAGTCGGCGATGAACGAACCGAAATCGATCTGGCGCAGCTTGGCATCGACGGGGGCTGCCTCGAGAAAATGCTGCTCGATGAATTCGCCGAGCTTGTCGGCGATGCGATGCTGATTGCCCTGGATGATCGCGGTGTGCGGGATCGGCAGTCCCAACGGCCGGCGGAACAGCGCCACGACCGCATACCAGTCGGCCAGTCCGCCGATCGTCGCCGCTTCGGCAAATGCCGCCACGAAGCCGAACGCCGGATGCAGCGGCAGCAGCAGCTTCGCCGTCACGAACAGGGCCAGCGTGGCGGCCAGCACCAGCGTCGCCAGCGCCTTGACGCGTCGCAGCTCGGCCGCACGCGCCGTGTCAGCCGGAGCGAAGGAGAAAGTGTCGGTCGGGGGCATCACGGCTTTCGGGTGGGGCGAGCTTCGCGCGGGCCGCAGAATAGCCGTCATTGCGAGCGAAGCGAAGCAATCCATCTGCCGCCCATGTGAAATGGATTGCTTCGTCGCCAACGCTCCTCGCAATGACGATTCAGAACCGCGCATCAAAAAGAAGGCCCGCATGAGCGGGCCTTCGAACGATCGACTGTCGAATGATCTAGCAGCGATCAGGCGGTCTTGCTGTAGACCTTGGAGAAGTTGTCCTGGGCGTTCTTGGCACTGTCGGCGACGAGCTTGCCGAGATATTCGGTGGTCGACTTCGCCCGCGACACGAACAGTTCGCCGCGCGCACGGACCATATCGGACTGGATCTGGAACGCCTCGTTGAACGACTTGGCGGAGGCCAGCCGGTCGATACCGGCGAAGAAGGCTTCGGCATCCTGGTAGATCGCCTGCTGGATGTTGCGGCTGATCTTGGCGGCCTCGCTGACCGAACCGGCGACGGCGGTCTCGATCGCATCCGTCACCTTCTCCGAATTGGCGTGAAGGTCGGCGGCACGGTCCTTGGCAGTGTTGGCGGACTTCCTGACGAACTCGCGGGCGGCTTCCGGAACCTCGAGGTTCTTGAAAGCATCGGTCACGGGGGCGAATGCGTCCTTGACGCTGTCCAGCACGGAATTGGTTTCGGTGGTCATCGGTTTTCTCCATCCTCAGGTTTGAGCTATGGGCTCACCCCGTCCGGATTGGCCCGGGGCAGGAACGTTGTGCCATGATTGATGGTGCGATGCAACATCTATATTGCGACGCGATATCACGAGTTCGTGATAGCCAGAGCAGCTCGGGCGAATGCGCGAGAAACCTGCAAAATCAGTGCTGGACCGCGCCGGGCAGCCCGTAGGCCTCCATCTGGGCCCGGAACTGCGCCACATTGTGCCCGAGCACGACAATATCGTGCTTGTGGCCATCGACGTCGCGGACATGATCGCGCAGGAGAGCCTCGGCCTTGAAGCCGAGGCCCTCGAACAGCGCGATCGCCGCCTGCTGATCGACCGTCATCTGCACCGACAGCTTTTCCAGCCCGGCACCCAACGCCAGGGCAAACGTCTCCTGCGACAACGCCCGCCCCACTCCCAGGCCGCGGACATCCAGCGACACCACCATCCGGATTTCGCCGACATGCGGCGACCATGAATGCAGGTCGCGCACCAGGGTGCCGCAGCCGACGACCTGGCCCGCCTTGATCGCGAGCAGGCTCACGATGGCGCCGCGCTCGATTTCGTTGATCCAGGCCGACAACACTTTTGGCTGGCTGATATTGCGCGGCAGGAACAGAAGATCGTGGGTGGGAAGCCGTTTCGCGAAGTCGAGCACGGCGGCTTCGTCCGTCCTCGACATCAGGCGGAACTCGATCTCGCCGGCATCGGTGTTGGCGTGCCGCGGGTAGGAACGTGGTTCGTTCATGTCGATCTTCCACCTAACCAGGAGTCCAGCTTCGGCCACAGCCGCTTGATGGCATTGGCACCGGCGACCAGGCTGACATGACCGCCTTTCAGCATCACCTCTTCCTTGTCGGTCGAGCCGACCTTGGTGATCAGGTGCCTCGCCGCATCATAGGGAACGATATGGTCGTGCTCGGCGACGGCGTGCAGGATCGGCACCTTGATCCTGGCGATGTCGGCGGCGTGGCCGCCGACCGACATCGTGTCGTTGAAGAGCTTGTTGTCCCACATCAGATCCTTGGTGATGGCGCGGAAATATTCGCCGGCCAGCGGCAGCGTATCGGTCGCCCAGCGATCGAACATCCGGTAAGACTTGACATACTCGTCGTTCCAGATGTTTTCCCATAATTGCACCTGGCTCGCCGCGCGCGAGGCCGGCCGCAACATTTCGAACGAGGACAGGATCATTTCCGGCGGCACGTTGCCGACGCTGTCGACCAGTCGGTCGACATCGAAATAGCGCCGGTCGGAGAAATTCTGGAACAGCTTCATCTCGCGGAAATCGATCGGTGTCGTGAAGCAGATCAGGTTCTTCATCGGCCCGTCGGCGAAGATCGAGCCGTAAAGCAGCGACAGCACGCCGCCGAAGCAATAGCCGATCACGGTGACGTCGGTCTCGCCGGAATCCTGCTGCACGCGGCGGATGCAGTCGGGGATGAAGTCGAGAACGTAATCCTCCATCCTCAGACATTTTTCTTCCGGTCTCGGCGGGGTCCAGTCCAGCATGTAGACGTCGTAACCGCGCTTCAGCAGGAACTCGATGAAGCTCTGACCTGGCACCATGTCGAGAATGTAGCCGCGGTTGGTGGTCGCCATCACGATCAGGATCGGCACGCGATAGATTTCGTCCGTCATCGGCCGGTAGTGATACAGATTCATGGTGCCGCGGACATGGAGGATGTCCTTTGGGGTCGATCCGAGTGCAGGCCCCGAGGAGGAAATATATTCGACGCCCTTGATGCTGCGCTGGATCGCACGCTGCACCTCGGACTGAATTCGGTCCGGGATCGACAGCAGATCGAGGCCGCCGGCGGCGTTCATTTCGGCTCTCCGCCCGCGGCCGGCGGCCGTCTGGTCCGCGGCGGTTTCGGCGAAACCGGATTCGCTCCGCTGGACGCGCCATGGACCTGATGCAGCAGCGCCTTGATCTCGTTCAACTGCCCCTCGATCGACTGCAGCCGTTCGGCCATGCCGACCATCTGCGCGCGGCTCGGCAGATTCATGCTGACGAGATATTTCTCCATGAGATCGCCAAGCTGCTTTTGCGCGCCCGCGGCGACGCCGCCGGCCTGATTGACGGCTCTGCTGAATTCCGGCGACGTCATCGCCTGGTTGGCGAAGGCGTTGAAACCCTTCTCCATTTCGCCGATCATGGTCTGCCAGATCGCGACCGGATCGTTGCTCTTGTCGGCCATGGGCACCTCCGGATCGACCACCGTTTGCCGGCCATACCACACTGTCGCGATGAGGCGGTCAACATCGCGACGGCGAATTGCCGCCCGGAGCGGCACGGGCTCTTCTGCAGCGCGAAAAAAGCTGGCATAGAACCTGCTCGCATTACCATTTCCAGGGAACGGCCCGGGTGAGCGCCTCAGTCCATCAACCGCCACAGATCGCCCGCGCCAACGGCATCGAGCTCTGTTACGAAATCTTCGGCAAGCCGGATGCCGAGCCGATGATCCTGATCATGGGGCTGGGCGCCCAGATGATCCATTGGGACGACGATTTTTGCCGGCAGCTTGCGGCACGCGGATTTCGTGTCATCCGGTTCGACAATCGCGATATCGGCAAGTCGAGCAAGTTGAGCGGCGGCAAGCGGCTGACGGCGGTGGAACTGCTCAAGTTGCGTTTCCTGAAGATCCCGGTCGATGCCCCCTACAAGCTCCACGACATGGCGCTCGATGTGATCGGCCTGATGAATGTGCTCGGCATCAAGTCGGCGCATCTGGTCGGGGCCTCGATGGGTGGCATGATCGCGCAGGAGATCGCGATCTCGTTCCCCGAGCGGGTGCGGTCGCTGACCTCGATCATGTCGACGACCGGCAATCCGAAGGTGCCGCCGCCAACCCGCGAGGCCACCGCGGTGCTGATGGCGCCGCCGCCGGCCAGCAAGGAAGAGTATTTTGTCCGCCATGCGCAGACCTGGAAGGTCCTGCGCGCCGGCAGCTTCCCGGAAGACGAGGCGCTCGACCGGGCGCGCGCCGAGCGTACGTTCGAACGCGGCTTGAACCCGGCCGGCGTCGGGCGGCAGCTCCGCGCCATCCTGGCCTCGGGCAGCCGCAAGAGGCGGCTGGCGTCGGTCAAGGCCCCCACGCTGGTGATCCATGGCACCGTCGACCCGCTGGTCCGTCCGGAGGGCGGCAGGGACACCGCCGCCTCGATCCCCGGCGCCAGACTTCTGATGATCGAAGGCATGGGCCACGCGCTGCCGATCCGGATGTGGCCGCAGATCATCGACGCCATCGACAAGCATGCCCATGCCGCGCGGGCGAAAGCCGCGCATTGACGTCAACCGCAGAGGGAGAACAGCATGAGACTGGAAGGCGGATGTTATTGCGGCGCGCTGCGTTATCAGGCCGAAGGCGAGCCGATGCTCAAGGCGCAATGTCATTGCCGCGAATGCCAGTATATCAGCGGCGGCGCGCCCAACCTGTTCGTGCTGATGCCGGTCGACGGCTTCGGCTACACCAAGGGCACGCCGAAGAAGTTTACCCGCAGCGATCTCGAAAGCGCGGTGACGCGCGAATTCTGCGCCGAATGCGGCACCCATCTGATCACACGACGGCCGGGCCTGCCCGCCGTGGTGCTCAAGGTCGGCACGCTCGACGACCCCGGCCTGTTCGGCGGCCCGCAAATGGCGATCTACACCATCGACCGGCAGCCGTTCCATCAAATCCCGGAGGGCCTGCCAACCTTCGAGCGGCTGCCGAAACGGTAACCTCCGTCATTCCGGGGCGACGCGCAGCGCCGAGCCCGGAATCCATAACCACGGAATTCGCGTTGGGCGATATGTAGCCAGTCATTTTCAAATCGGCAGTCGTGGTTATGTTGGGGTGGACGGCCCCCCGACGGCATCAGTGTGCCAGAATGAGGTCGATTAGAACTCAGACAAGGGAGCCGTCCGTGAGCGACATTATCCGAATTGGTGTGGACACGTCCAAGAGTGTTTTCCAGCTAC
>DASUIA010000033.1:0-4277 GCA_036273255.1 Bradyrhizobium sp. | reverse complement strand
CGGCTGATACGCCAGCGTGTTGAGGCCTTGCTGGTCGCCGGCGGCAATCTGGATCGGTGCGACCAGCGTTGCCATCCACATCGCCATCGAGAACATCACCCGCGGCCCGGCCAGATGGGAATCGCGCAGCAGGTGAAACGCGCCGACCGCACCGACGACAAAAGCAGTCGTGAGGTAGGCCGCAAGCACCATGTGCACGAGCCGGTAGGGAAACGAAGGATTGAAAATGACCTTGAACCAGTCGGCGGCCACGAACTGGCCGTCGGCATTGATGGCGTAGCCGGCCGGGGTCTGCATCCATGAATTGGCGGAGAGGATCCAGAATGCCGAGATCAGCGTGCCGGTTGCAACCATCAGGGTGGCAAAGAAGTGCAGCCGGTGCCCGACCCGCTGGAGGCCGAACAGCATCACGCCGAGAAAGCCGGCCTCGAGGAAGAAGGCGGTCAGCACCTCATAGGCCATCAGCGGTCCGATCACCGGGCCGACCTTGTCCGAGAACGCCGACCAGTTGGTGCCGAACTGGTAGGACATCACAATGCCCGATACCACGCCCATGCCGAACGCGATGGCGAAGATCTTCAGCCAGTAGTTGAACAGGTTGATGAAGACGTCGCGTCCGGTCCACAGCCACAGCGCTTCGAGCACCGCGAGGAAACTTGCAAGTCCGATCGAGAAGGCGGGAAACACGATGTGAAACGACATCGTGAATGCGAATTGCGCGCGGGCCAGTACCACGGCATCCCAGCCCTCGAACATCGCCGTCACCCGTCGCCATTGCGATCCAGACCCTATCACGCGGTCGGCGGCGGTGGTATCCGCACCGCCTGCTGGTGGCGCGCCGCTTCTTGAACAATTCGGAAGGTCCCAAATACAGAGCGACCCGGAGGGGGGCATCCCGTCCGGGTCGTTGGAGGTTCTTGGGAGTAACTGATCAAATCGATGGTCGTGGTATAGCGGTCAGATTTTTCCGGGTGATGTCGTGAATTGTTTCATTTGTTTCGTGGCTGTTCATACCAATGTAGGGAAGAGATCGGTGCGTTAGCCTAGATTTCCCCAAGTGATTGAATTTGCAGTGTTTTATTTCATGCCGCCTGGCTGTCGACGCCGGCACCCCTGAGCAGGTCGGCGAGCTGCTTGCGGGCGTAAAACATCCGGGTCTTCACCGTGCTTTGCGGAATCCCGATGATCGCGCCGACCTCCTCGACCGACTTCTCATGGTAGTAGACGAGGTTGATGATCTCGCGATGGGCCGGCGACAGCTTGGCGATGCAGGCGCGCAGGATCGCGCTGGTATTGCTGCGGTCGAGCGAGGCTTCGGGCGTATCCGCCGCATCGGCAATCTCGAGCACGTCCTCCTGATCGATGTCCTCGTGGCGGCGCTGGCGCAGGGCGGTCAGCGCCTTGAAGCGGGCGATCGACAGCAGCCAGGTTGAAACCCGGGAACGTCCTTCGAACTGAGCCGCCGTGCGCCAGACGTCGAGGAATACCTGGCTGACCAGATCCTCCGCCATCGAGGTATCGCGCACCATGCGAAGGATGAAGCGATAGACCCGGACATTGTGCCGGCAATACAGGATGTGCATCGCGGTCCTGCCGCCGCCGGCGATGCCTTCCAGCAGCATTTCGTCGGAAGTCGTCTGGGCAGCGACAATGCCCTCACGGGCTGCGGCATTGATGGCAACGACGTTCTGCATGACCGGCTCCCATTGATCGCCTTTGGTGGCGTTCGTTGCGAGATTCATAGTCAGCGAACGTTTCGGGATGTCTGCACGGAAAGCGGAAAATGGTTTCGTCTGTGGAAGAATTGTTTCGTCGCCGCCGCCGCGACGAAACATTCGGGCAGGAAATGTGAGCAATTTCAACGATTGCCGGGTCTGGAGGCCAATTACGGCGGCCGGTTGAACCGCCGGGCGGCCTGAGCGAACTCAATGTCACGGCCTGTCGCCGGCGGGCGAGAACAGATATCCGCCGCCCCGGATGGTGCGGATCACCGCGGGCCTGGTCGGATCCGGTTCGATCTTGCGCCGAATTCGCATGATGCGCAGGTCGACGGCGCGATCGAATGCCTCGCTGTCGCGCGCATTGGCCAATTCCAGCAACCGCTCGCGCGACAACACCCGCTTCGGATTGGCCGCGAACACCTTGAGCAATCCGAATTCGGAAGCGGTCAGCGGATGCTCGTTGCCCTCGTCGTCGCGCAGCGCCTGCGCGTCGAGGTCGAGCCATTTGGTGCCGAACCGCACCAACTGGTCCTTGACCGCTTTCGCCGCGCCGGCATCCGCCGCCGCGGTCCTCGCCGGCGAGCTCCTGCGCAACACCGAGCGGATTCGCGCCATCAGCTCACGCAGTTCGCAGGGCTTGGCAACGTAATCGTCGGCGCCGATTTCAAGGCCGACCACGCGGTCGATCGGGCTTGCGGTCGCCGTCAGCATGATGACGGGGACGTTGGTACGGCCCTTGAGATCGCGGATGATCGAAAGCCCGTCCTCCTCCGGCATGTTGAGGTCGAGCACCACGAGATCGGGCACGCCGGCTTCGATGGCGCTGCGCAGGCTCTTGCCGCCGTCGCAAAGTGTCACCGTGAAGCCGTGCATCTTGAGGTACTCGCCGACCATTTCGCGAGCCGGCGCCTCGTCGTCGACGATGATGATGTGCGGACTTTGGGTCATGTCGTGACGACTCCGTCGGGTAGCGTGACGGTGAAGGTCGAGCCTTTTCCGGGACCGGGACTATCGGCGGTGATCCGGCCGCCATGCATGTCGATAATGCGCTTGACGATCGAGAGCCCGAGGCCGGTCGAACTTTCCCCGGCGGTCGGTTTGGCGGACAGCCGCTGAAAACGGCCGAACAGCCGGCCGAGATCCTCCGGCGACAGGCCTGCGCCTTCGTCGGCAATGCGGATCACGGTGGTTTTCCGCTCATGGCTCACCAGCAGCGCGATCTTGCCGCCGGTCGGACTGTACTTGATGGCGTTGCTGATGAGGTTGTCGATCGCCTCCCGCATGCGGTCGGCATCGCACATCGTCACGACGTTCGGCGGCGCCGACACCGTGATGGTCTGCTGCTTGTTGACGGCAAGCGGCTGGTTGGCATCGGCGACCTCGCTGACCAGGGCCGAGACATCGACCGGCTCGCGACGGATCGAGATATCGAAGGCATCGGCCATCGCGTCCGAGATCAGATGGTCGACCATCGAGGTCAGGCGCCTCGTGGCATCGCGGATGTGGTCGATCTGGCCGGTGACACTCTCCGTGGAGGAGCCGGCACCGATCAGTTCGGTCAGCATTTCGGTACGACCGAGGATCACCCCGAGCGGATTCTTCAGATCATGCGCAACCGTACCGAGGATCTCGTTCTTGAAGCCGTTGGCGCGCTGCAGCCGAAGCCACTGCGCCGACAGCCTGCGGTTGGCCTGCATCAGCGCGCGGGTGCGCTGGGCGACGCGATCCTCGAGCTGGGTATTGGCCTCGTGCAACTGCTGGTAAAGGATGACGTTGTCGAACGCGATCGACAGGCGGCTGCCGAAGATCTCGACCAGCGACCGGTCGGTTTCCGATAGCGGTCGTTCCGCCTGCAGCAGCACCACCACCTCTCGCCCGCTGCCGGTACGGACATAGAGCACGGAGCGGTGGTCGAGGAATTCATGCTTGCGCCGTCTGAAGGCGGCTTCCACCATCGACCGCAGATCGGGATCGAGCGATTTCGACCCGGCGGTGCCGATGAAGCGGCTGTAGCAGCCCGACCCGGCCAGCACCGAAAAATCGTCGCTGACCGCGCCGCCGTCGCGCAGCACCAGAATGCCGGCGCAATCGACGTTGAGGAGCGAAGCGATCTGGGTCAGCACGCCCTCGGCGAGCCGTTGCATCGATTTGAAGTCGTACAGGGTCGAGGCGGCATCGATGATGATCTCGAGCCCGCGCCGCGTCTGCATCATGCGCTCGAGCTGCTGGTAGCTGCGCAACGCCGCGGTCAGCGAGGTGAACAGCTTGTCGGCGGTGAGCTCGGTCTTCGCCTTGTAGTCGTTGATGTCGTACTGGACGATCACGCGCCGCTCCGGCGCCTGTCCCGGCTGGCCGGTGCGCAGGATGATGCGGACGGTCTCGTTCCTGAGATCGTTGCGGATATATTCGACGAGGTCGAGCCCGGCGGCGTCGGTCTCCATGATGACGTCGAGCAGTACCGCGGCGATGTCGGGATGCGCCCGCATCAGGGCCCGGCCCTCGGCGGCGGAGTAGGCCGACAGGATTTCGAGCGTCTGGCCGTGCAGACTGTAGTCG
>DASUIA010000032.1:0-8104 GCA_036273255.1 Bradyrhizobium sp. | reverse complement strand
CAAGTGCTGCCGAACGGCAACCTGGTCGTCGAAGGCAAGCAGGAGATCCGCGTCAACTTCGAGATCCGCGAGCTGATCGTCGCCGGCGTCGTCCGCCCCGAGGACATCCAGAGCGACAACACCATCGATTCCAGCAAGATCGCGCAGGCCCGTATCGCCTATGGCGGCCACGGCCAGATCACCGACGTGCAGCAGCCGCGTTACGGTCAACAGGTGATGGACGTGCTGCTGCCGTTCTGATCCTCGCTGCCACGAGCTCCCACATCTCGTCCGCGAACCTAGGCGCAGGTGAGATGTTCTACGCGGCCTCCATCAGCTCCCCTGGCGGAGGCCGCAGCTTTTCCTGCTCCAGGCTAACAAAGGGCCACCGGGGGCCTGCGTCGAGGCGCGCGATCAGGCGCGGAACTCCGCCGAGACCGTGCCGAGATCCGACAGGTCGATCTCGACGGCGTCGCCGGCGGTGAGCCAGACGGTCTTCACCAGGCTTCCTGTCAGGACCATCTGGCCGGCACGCAGGCCCTTGCTGCCGGCAGCGAGATGATTGGCGAGCCATGCCAAAGCGTGGTGCGGGTGGCCGAGCACGTCGGCGCCCCTGCCCCGCCCTGCTTCCACGCCATTGATCACCGCACGACCGACGATGTCGAGCAGGTCGGGCGCGGCAGAACGCGCAACCGGCTTCCCAAGTACGCAGCCGGCGGCAAAGAAATCGTCGGCGATCAGCGTCGGCGCCCCCAGGGTCGGCCAGTCGACGTAGCGGTCATCGACGATTTCGATCGCAGGCAGATAGGCCTCGATCGCCGGCGCGACATGGTCGGCCGTGAGCGGAGCCTGCGATGAGGCAAGATCGCGCCCCAGCCGAACGGCGATCTCGCATTCGACGCCGACGCGGACGTAGTCGGCGGCCCGCAGCGACGCACCGCTGTCATGAACGCCCCTGGCGAATACCCCGCCGCTGCAGGGATGCGGGATATCAAGATATTGCTGCATCACCGCGCTGGTGCAGCCGATTTTGAATCCGACGATGGCGCCGTACTGCGGCAGCAGCAGATCGTGGACGGCGCGCTGGGTGCGGTATCCCGCGGCCTCGTCCGGCGGCGCCAGATCGGCCGGCAGCGCGCGCAGCGGTGCACGGCTGCGCCGGGCTGAGGCGATGAGTTGAGCGGCCTCGGAAATCCTGTTCATCCGTCGATGGTTGCCACAGTTTGCTCAACAAATGCCGGTTGGCGTTCGGCTCGTCAGAAGCTGTGCGCGCCCGAACATCCGGCCGGCTCGTTGGCCTCTCCAGTTACATGAAATGGAATCGCCAACAATATGAAAACGATTCGCTTTTTTCCCTTGCCGGCGATCGCGGCACCATCCCGGCAAAAGCGCGAGCGGACGAAGGGCTGGCGACGAGCCGGCACGGTCCCGTCCGTGCTCCCCGTCTACTCGTCGCGGTAGACCTTCTCGCGCTTTTCGTGACGCTCCTGTGCTTCCACCGAAAGCGTCGCGATCGGACGGGCTTCGAGCCGCTTCAGCGAGATCGGTTCGCCGGTCTCCTCGCAATAGCCGTAGGTATTGTCCTCGATCCGCTGCAGCGCCGCGTCGATCTTGGAGATCAGCTTGCGCTGGCGGTCGCGGGCACGCAGTTCGATGGCGCGATCGGTCTCGGAAGAGGCACGATCGGCGAGATCGGGATGATTGACGTTCTCTTCCTGGAGCGTCTGCAGCGTGATCCTCGATTCCCTCAGGATCTCGTCCTTCCATGCGAGCAGCTTGGCGCGAAAGTAATCGCGCTGCCGGTCGTTCATGAAAGGCTCTTTTTCGGAGGGTCGATAAGTCTTCAACTTTTCCAAGGCCAGCCCATCTGTACGTACAAGGCGGACGAAAAAGGGTCCGTCCGCGCCGGCCTTATATAGCGGCGGGTTGTGACAGACAATATCGGGCCTGGGCCGGAAACGGTGCATTGCGGCGGTTTTCCCGCAGGAACCGTGCGGATCGAGGATGTCCGGACGGGCGTCAGAATTGGCCGGCCTTGGCCAATTCGACTTCGACCCGCAACTCGATCTCGGACAAGACCGTGTCAAGGCCGGGGTCGCCGGAGGTCGATTTCAGGTTGGCGGCGGCGTCCCGCAGCCGGCTCACGGTAGAAGTGTTCAGGTTCCCGGCGAGCAGGCCGATTTTGAGGTCGTCGAGCACATCGAGCGCACCTTTGCCGCGCTGCACCGAGCGCTTGCGACGTTCGATCGGGTCCTCGACCCCCTGCATGGCCAGCAGTGCATCGATGTTGGCAGCCGCCTTGGGCGCGCTCGGACCGCGGCTCTCCGGGATCGATGCCGCATCGTCCGGCAGGGCAAAGCCGGTGGTGCTGGTTCGCCGGGTGCTGGTCGCAGGAGACCCGAGAGTGGTGCCGTTGGGTCCGTAAATGCGCATCGTTGGTCCCTCGCGGTGTGTGCGGCAGCTTCGCCCGGCCATGGTTAATGAAGCGTAAATGGCTCGGCAAAATCTGCCGGCACGGGCAGATTCGCCGCCGCAGCGACCCCGGCAAAAGTCTGTCCGCGAATATTATCCAGCTAATTCAATATGATGCGTGGGCAGGCGGGCTGGCACGGCGTTCGCATGGTTAACGCCGGATCGCCGTCATGGGAGTGGCGCGCATCCGGGCCAAACCTCAGCGGGGAGCAGAGGATGTCAAGCGTCTATCCGGCGAGAGTATTCGAGATGGTCTGCGCCGTGCTGCTGGCGTGGACCGTGTCCGCCGTTCCGGCGGCCGCGACCTCGCGGATCAAGGATCTCGCCAATATCGAAGGCGTGCGGCAAAACCAGCTAGTCGGCTACGGCCTGGTCGTCGGGCTGAACGGCACCGGCGATACCCTGAACAACATTCCCTTCACCAAACAGTCGCTGCAGGCGATGCTCGAGCGCATGGGCGTCAACATCCGCGGCGCCACCATCCGCACCGGCAACGTCGCCGCCGTGATGGTGACCGGCAATTTGCCGCCGTTCGGCACCCAGGGCACCCGGATGGATGTCACGGTATCCTCGCTTGGCGATGCCAAGAACCTGCAGGGCGGCACCCTCCTCGTTACTCCCCTGCTCGGCGCCGACGGCAACGTCTATGCGGTCGCCCAGGGTTCGGTCGCGATCGGCGGCTTTCAGGCCGAGGGGGAAGCGGCCAAGATCGTTCGCGGCGTGCCGACGGTCGGCCGGATCGCCAATGGCGCGATCATCGAGCGCGAAATCGAGTTCGCGCTCAACCGCCTGCCCAATGTCCGGCTCGCGCTGCGCAATGCCGATTTCACCACCGCCAAGCGCATCGCCTCCGCGGTCAACGACTATCTCGGCGCCAAGAGCGCCGAACCCATCGATCCCTCCACGGTGCAGCTCTCCATCCCGCCGGAATTCAAGGGCAATGTCGTCGCATTCCTGACCGAGATCGAGCAATTGCAGGTCGAACCGGACCTCGCGGCCAAGATCGTGATCGACGAACGGTCCGGCATCATCGTGATGGGCCGCGACGTGCGCGTCGCGACCGTGGCGGTCGCCCAAGGCAATCTCACCGTGACGATTTCCGAAAGCCCGCAGGTCAGCCAGCCCAATCCGCTGTCGCGCGGAAGAACCGTCGTGACGCCGAATTCGCGTGTCGGAGTGACCGAAGACGGCAAGAAATTCGCGCTGGTAAAGGACGGCGTATCGCTGCAACAGCTCGTCGACGGCCTCAACGGGCTCGGTATCGGGCCACGCGACCTGATCGGCATCCTCCAGGCGATCAAGGCCGCGGGCGCCATTGAGGCCGATATCGAGGTGATGTGATGCAGATCGGCCTGAACAGCATCTCCAGCCGCCCGGTCGCGAACGCCGCGATCCCGACTTATGCCGGCCGCCCCGATCTCGAGCTCGCGCAGGCCCTGAAGAAAGTCTCGCCGCAGGCGCAGGCCAAGGCGCAGAAGACAGCGACCGATTTCGAGGCGGTGTTTCTCAATTCGATGTTTGCCCAGATGACCAGCGGCCTCAAGGGCGAAGGCCCGTTCGGCAATACGCCCGGCACCGGAGTGTGGCGCTCGATGCTGACCGAACAATATTCCAAGTCCTTCGCCGCGGCTGGCGGCATCGGAATTTCCAAGGACGTCTATCGCGAGCTGATTCTGCAGCAAGCCAGAACATCCGGCCAGCCCCAAGGAAGACCGATATGAACCAGCATCCGCAGCGGCAACCGGCGACGCCTCCGATTCCGATGGCAACGCCTGCAGAGGCACGCCAGCTCGCCGAGGCCCTGATGGAGGTCATGAGTGCCCTGCTCGGCGTCATCGAGCGCGAGACCGAACTGGTTCGCGCTGGCAAGGTCCGGGAAGCGATGGCGTCGGTGGCAAAGAAAACGGAATTGTCGCATCGCTATGCCGGGGCAATCGCGTATCTGAAAGCCAGCCAGACCTACCTGTCGGAGACCGCGCCGGAACTCTTGACCACGCTGCACCGCCATCACGAAGTGTTCCGCTCGATGCTGCAGGTCAATCTCACGGTGCTGGCGACAGCGCACGCGGTTTCCGAGAGCATTATGCGCGGCGTCAACTCCGAGATGCAGCGCCGCAATATTCCCAACACCTACACCGCGGCCGGACGACGCGCCGCGCCGGGTCCGCGCCACATCGCGCCGCTCACGATCAGCCGCTCGCTATAGGCGCGAGCCCGGTCGCGGCCACTGAAAGTCGCCATATGCCGCAAATTGCATAAAATTTTCGCGCCGGCATCAGCGTGGCGTTCACCGCATTCTCTAACTGGACGTTGATAGGTCCGGGCCATAATTGCGCACGGAGGGGCTGGGATTAGACTCGAGGAAAGCCAGGAGGCTGCCATGAGTATCGATTTCAGCATCAAGCCGGTGGGGTCGCCGGCTGCAATATCCGTTGTTCAGCCGATCGCGGCGCAAAACGCCGTCGCCACCCAGTTGCCCGCGAGCCAGAGCGTCACCGCGGTCGACGCGAGCGCCGGCGCGCGCAATGATCTGCAGGCGGCGAGCGACTATGTATCGCATCAGGCTTTTTTCGATCAGGCCGCGGCCTCGATCGTGTATCAGGTCGTCAACAGCAACAACAACGAAGTGGTGGAGCAGTATCCGGACGATGCGACGCTGCGTCGTCGGGCCTACTTTCACGCCATCGATCTGGCCAAGGACCAGCCCGCGCGTCCTCTTGCGACCGACCTCAAGGCTTGAGCTTCATGTTTCGATCGGACCAACCGCGGCCATCGCGGTGAGCAGGATCGGCCGCGCGAAGACGGCCGCCAGCGGCGCGCTACGCCCTGCCCGCCAAGCCCGCGGCAATGTTCGAATTGATGTCAATCAGTGACTGCATCTTTTCCGGGCTGGGATTGGTCTGCAATTCGATGGTCCGCTGCATCACGAACAGTGCGATGTTTCTGATGTTTTGCCGGACCTCGACCGGCTGAGGATTGTCGTCGCTTTCGGCCGCGCTCATGAAAATGGTCCAGAGCCGGCGGTTGAACAGCAACGCGGCCTGCATTCGCTTGTCGGGACCTTTCCAGTCATTCTGGATCTCAACCAGCTTTCGGGCCGCCATCAGCAGCGCCTGCGCTTCAATGTCACGGGGAGACGAAGAGACCTGCGCAGTGCGAGCGTAGGCCTTGGCTGCATTGGACATTCATGAACCTCAACGGGGAACTATGCAGGCCGGGACGTCGAACTGCCCAAGTTTTATACTTCGCCGCTTTTAAAATAACGTTAGCGATAACCTTCCAAATGAGCCGGACACGGTATACCCGCGTCGCGCCATCGCCTGCCGCATGACAAAAACGGCGGGTTTCCCCGCCGCTTGTTCCCGTTTGCTGAAGCAAGAGATCAGCGCAGCAACTGCAGCACGCTCTGCTGTGACTGGTTGGCGAGCGCCAGCGCGGAGACTGCGATCGACTGCCGGGTCGACAGCGCCTGGCTGTTGGCCGCTTCCTCGTTCGGATCGGCGACCGTCAGGTTCGACGCGCCGGTCTGCAGCACGTTGATCAGGTTCTTGTTGAAGTCCTGCCGGATCTCGACGATCGACAGGTTCGAACCGAGGCTCGATGCCGCCGTGCGCAAGGTGGTGCTGGCCTGGTTGAGCTGCGCCAGAATCGAGTTGGCGGAATTGCTGTCAAGGAAATCGGTGCCTGAGTTGAGCGTCGAAAGACCAAGCCCGGCGTCGTTGAAGATGTAGCCCTGGATCGCCAGCTTGGAGGCGCCGGTTTCATCGAAGGTGAGGTTGAGGGTGTCGCCGTTCAACAGGTTGATGCCGTTGAAGGAGGAGTCCTGGGACGTGGTGTCGATCTGCGCCATGACCTGGTTGTATTGCGCGACCAGGCTTGCACGGGTCGAAAGCGAATTCGGATCGCCAACCGGAGCCGCCGCAGTCAGGCCTGCGAATGCCTGCCCGCTTGCCGTCGCCGTGCCGGTGATCGCGCCGATCGTCGACGAAGCCGCATTGTTGGTGGTCTGGATGCTGATCTGGCCCGTCGTGCTGATGCTGGCCTGAAGGTCATTGGTGGCGAGCGCCGCGTTGAGCTGGTTCAGTGTCGAAATCTGGCCGGCGCCCGTGCCGAATGTGATGCTGGTCGCCGAAGCACCGGGATGAGTGGCGGCAATGGCGAGCGTTTCACCGCTCAACGGAGGCGGCGTCAGATTGGTCGTACCGGCGGTGAGACCGAGCGCAGTGAGCGCGTTGGCGGTGCCGGCGACGGTCAGGTTCTGGTTGGTGCCGGTGCTCAGGACCAGGGCGCCGGCCGTGACATTGGAAGCCGTCGGACCGCCAGCGCCGGTGATCTGGTCGATCGCGGTCAGCACGTCCTGGACGGTACCGGTGCTGATGTTGATGACGCCGCCGGTCGCGTCGGTGCTGGTCACTGCGGTCGTGCTGAAGGTGATGGTCTTGCCGTCGATCGTCAGCGTGTCGGCCGCCGTCAAGGCGGTCGAGAGCGCATCGACGGTGGTGCTGCCGCCCGAAAGCTTGGTGGCGGCCGTCGTGGTGGTGGCGGTCTTTGAATCCGCGACGGTGCCCCCGGTCACGGTGGCATTGGTTCCCGGGCCCAGCAGATTGTTGGCGGTCGCGCCGGTGATGGCGGTCGCGCTCACCGTGGACTTCGGTGAATAGCCATTGGGGGTCTGCAGCACCTGATTGGCAATCGACTGGGCGTTGGCGATCAGGGCCTGCAGCGAGGTGATGCCGGTGTTGGCGGCCTGAAGGACCTGCACGCCGTTGCCGATGCCGTCCAGCAGATTGCTGATGTCGCTGGCGCGGTTGGTGAGGCCCTGCGCCGTGAAATATTCGGTCGGGTTGTCGAGTGCCGAGTTGACCTTGTTGCCCGTGGCGAGATCGTTTTGGGTGGTCGCGAGGAGGGCTGCGGTCGACTGCAGCGAGAGCAGGTTCTGGCGAACCGAGGCCGAGAGAACGATACCGGACATGTGTCAAGCCTTCCTAATTTAGCTGGCCACGTTCTATCGGGACTCCTTTAAATTAGAGTTAACGGCGGCTTAAGTTGTTTGATTAACGCCCGGTTAACGGAGGCATCGCCGGGTCTGGCGGGGCGCCAAACGAAAAACGGCGGGGTTTCCCCCGCCGCTTCGATCGGTGTTCTGGAAGTCCGGATCAGCGCAGCAACTGCAGCACGCTCTGCTGCGACTGGTTGGCGAGTGCCAGCGCGGAGACCGCGATCGACTGCCGGGTCGACAGCGCCTGGCTGTTGGCCGCTTCCTCGTTCGGATCGGCCAGCGTCAGGTTCGACGCACCGGTCTGCAGCACGTTGATCAGGTTCTTGTTGAAGTCCTGGCGGATTTCGACGACCGACAGGTTCGAACCGAGTGCCGAGGCTTCGGTGCGCAGCGTGGTGCTGGCCTGGGTCAGCGTCGCCAGGATGGAGTTGGCGGAGTTGCTGTCCAGGAAGTCGGTGCCCACGGTCAGGGTCGACAGGCCAAGGCCGGCGTCATTGAAGGTGACGCCCGAAATCGACAGCTTGGAGGCGCCGGTTTCGTCGAAGGTCAGGTCGAGGGTGTCGCCGTTCAAGAGGTTGATGCCGTTGAACGAGGAATCCTGCGCCGTGGTGGTGATCTGCGCCAGAACCTGGTTATACTGCGCCACCAGGCTGG
>DASUIA010000031.1:0-2044 GCA_036273255.1 Bradyrhizobium sp. | reverse complement strand
ACCTTGCCGCGCGAGGCGCGGACCGCGGTAAACGCCACGTTTGGGTCGATCATGCGAAGTGTCGCCCCGACCATGTCGCCGCCGTTGTTGACCTCGGCGACGATGCGGTCGGCGCCGTGCGTCGCGTAGGCGGTGTTGTGTCAAGAAGGTGCGAGAGCGCCATGCTGTACGAGAGATGAAGGAGGACCCTTCGGAGCCGTCCTGTAGGGGAAGGCTTCAAACCGCCATGAGCTGCTTCGGTCAAAAGCTGGGTGAAGTTGCCCCGGTTTCGTGGAGTGGTGTTGGACTTGGGTGATTACGGTTCTGTCGTGACCGCCTCCATCGCTGCTTCATAGGCCATTGGCGAGCGGTAGCCGAGGGCTGAGTGCAGCCGCAGCGGGTTGTACCAACCTTCGATGAAGCTGAAGCAGGCCATCTTGGCCTCGATTTTGGACGTGAACCTGCGTCGCTCCAGCAGTTCGCATTCGAGCGTGGCGAAGAAGCTCTCGCACATTGCGTTGTCGTAGGCATCGCCGACCGATCCCATTGACGGCCGGACGCCAGCCTCCTTGCAACGTTTGCCGAACGCCAACGATGTGTATTGGCTGCCCTGGTCGCTGTGATGGATGACGCCCTCCGGCCGCCGCTGGCCGATCGCCATCTCCAACGCGTCCAGCACCAGTTCGGTCCGCAGATAGTTGGCCATCGACCAGCCGATGATCTTGCGGCTCCAGGCATCCAGAACTACTGCGAGATAGAGAAAACCGCTCGCCGTCGGCACGAAGGTGATGTCGGCAACCCAGAGCTGGTTGGGCCGGAGAGCAGTGAAATCGCGATCTACCAAGTCGGGCGCCGGTCGGGCCTCCTTGTCCCGCCGTGTGGTAACGATCGAGCCGCGCCGGCGGCTGGCGCCAATCAACCCGGCTGCGCGCATTAGCCGGGCAATGCGTTTGCGCCCATGCTTCTCCCCTCCTGCCCGGAGCTCGGCATGCACCCGCGGCGCGCCATAGGTCTCGCGTGATCCAGCATGGATCGTCCGGATCCGCTTCCGCAGCGCCGCGTCGGCGACGGCATGAGCGGACGCCGGTCGGCGCCGCCACGCATGAAAGCCAGCCTCCGACACGCCGAGCACGCGTGCCATCACGGCAACCGGAAATACCGCCTGGTGCGCGCTCATGAACTCGAAGACCCGGACGGGATCGTGCCGGTTTCGCGTGCGAACCAGGCAGCAGCTCGAGAGAGGATGTCGCGCTCCAGCCGCAGCTGTTTGTTCTCACGTCGCAACCGTGCCAGCTCGTCACGCTCCGCAGCGGTTAGCCCGATACCCTTCTCCTCCCGGCGGCCCTCTTGCCGGTCGGCTTGCGCAACCCAGTGGCTGATAGACTGCGCTGTCGGCTCGAACTCGCGGGCAAGCTCGGCCGGATCACGTCCAGCTCGAACCAAATCGACCATCTGGCGGCGAAACTCAGGTGAATAGGGCGGACGCGACTTGGGCATCTGAAAAGCCTCCGTTGAAAGCCTGACGGGCTCCACGAAAGCGGGTCAACTTCAACTTCACACCATGACCAAGCGCGAGGGTAAGGGGGAAGTTATCGACCTGAAAGGGCTGCTGGCGCGGGACGAGGATTTCGTGCGAGCGGCGGTCGCAGCGCTGGTTCAGGCGGCGCTCGCCGATCACCCGGGTCGGCACCCTGGAATTGCGGGTGCCACAGGACCGGATGGGGCGGTTCTCGACCGAACTGTTCGAGCGCTATCAGCGCTCAGAGAAGGCACTGGTCGGCACTTTGGCCGAGATGTACGTGCAGGGTATTTCGACGCGCAAGGTCAGGGCGGTGACCGAGGTGTTGTGCGGACACAGCTTCTCGGCTTCGTCGATCAGAACGATCAACAAGTCGCTCGATGAGGGTCTGACGGCGTTTGCCGAGCGACCGCTCAATGAGAGCTACCCCTACCTGATCCTCGATGCCCGCTACGAGAAGGTGCGCGATGCCGGTGTGATCGTCAGCCAGGCGGTGCTGGTCGCGGTGGCGGTCGACGAGGACGGCCGGCGGCAGATCTTGGCGGT
>DASUIA010000030.1:0-2793 GCA_036273255.1 Bradyrhizobium sp. | reverse complement strand
CGAGCGGCTTTGCTCAAGTGCTTCTAGCACCCACCGACGGTAGTGTCGCTGCACCGCCGCCGATGCCGGCGATCGAAATCGAATTGGCGGGCAATACCCGTGTCCGGATCCCGGCATCGGTATCGCCGGCTTTGGCGGCCGCTGTCGTTGAGGCATTGGCGCGGCGGTGATCCCGGTTCCGAGCGGGGTACGGGTGTGGCTGGCGGTCGGCCGCACCGACATGCGCAAAGGCATGAACGGCTTGGCGCTGCAAGTCCAAGAGCAGTTGAAGCGTGATCCGCATGCCGGCGATCTTTACGTTTTTCGCGGGAAACGCGGTCACCTGATCAAAATTCTTTGGCACGACGGCATTGGCATGTCGCTTTATGCCAAGCGGCTGGAACGCGGTCGCTTTGTGTGGCCGGCACCGGCCGACGGCATCGTCGCGATCAGCGCATCCCAGTTGGCCTATATGCTTGACGGGATCGACTGGAGAAACCCGGTTCGCACCTGGCGCCCGGAGATCGCTGGCTGAGCCTGCGGCCGATTGACTCACCTTACGGTTGAGGGAGCGCTCGGGCCCGGTGATGTGGGATAATCGGGGTCTCGTGACGACGACGGCCGATGACCTCCCCGACGACATTGCTGCGCTACAGGCGGCGCTGATCGCGGAGCGCGCTCGGGCGGCACGGGTCGAAGCCGAACTGGCGGTGGCCAAGGCCAGGGCCTCCGACGATCAGGCCGTGATTGCCCATCAGCGCTTGCAGATCGAGAAACTGACACGGCAGATCTATGGCCCGCGCTCGGAACGGACGGTGCGACTGCTCGACCAGATCGAGCTGGCCTTCGAGGAGCTCGAGAGTTTGGCCACCGAGGACGAGATCGCGGCCGAGCGGGCCGTGGCCAGGACCACCAATGTGCCGGCCTTTGCCCGCAAGCGCCCGGCGCGCCAGCCCTTCCCCGAGCATCTGCCGCGCGAGCGGGTGGTCGAGCCGGGACCGACCATATGCCTGTGCTGCGGCAGCCCGCGGCTGCGCAAGCTGGGCGAGGACATCACCGAAACGCTGGAGGTCATCCCGCGGCAATGGAAGGTGATCCAGCACGTCCGCGAGAAGTTTACCTGCCGCGACTGCGAGAAGATCAGCCAGGCGCCGGCGCCGTTCCATGTGCTGGCCCGGGGCTGGGCCGGTCCCAGCCTATTGGCGATGATCCTGTTCGAGAAGTTCGGGCAGCACCAGCCCTTGAACCGCCAAGCCGATCGCTATGCCCGTGAGGGCGTGCCGCTCAGCCTGTCGACCTTAGCCGATCAGGTGGGCGGCTGCTGTGCGGTGCTGGAACCGCTGATCTGGCGAATCGAGCGCCACGTCTTCGACGCTGAACGACTGCACAGTGATGACACCACCGTACCGGTCCTGGCTAAGGGCAAAACCGACACTGGGCGATGTTGGGTTTACGTGCGCGACGACCGTCCGTTTGGCGGGCCGGCGCCGCCGGCGGCGATGTTCTACTACTCGCGTAATCGGTCTGGCGAACACCCGCAGACACATCTGGAGGAGTATGCCGGGATCTTCCAAGCCGATGCCTATGGCGGTTACACCAAGCTGTACGAGGCCGACCGCAAGCCCGGCCCATTGGTCGAGGCGGCGTGCTGGGCTCATGCCCGCCGGCCGTTTTTCATCCTGGCCGATGTCGCTGCCAACGCCCGGCGCAAGGCGCAAGGCAAAACCGCCAGCCCGATCTCGCCGCTGGCACTGAAGGCGGTTCGCCGCATCGACGCCCTGTTTGACATCGAACGTTCGATCAACGGCCAGAGCGTCGAGCAGCGCCGGGCGGTTCGGCAGGAACTGAGCGCGCCTCTGGTCGCCGATCTGGAACGATGGCTGCGCGAGCAGCGGCCCAAACTGTCGCGCGGCAACGATCTCGCCAAGGCTATGGACTACATGCTCAAGCGCTGGCCGGCCTTTACCCGCTTCCTCGACGACGGCCGCATCTGCCTCTCGAACAACGCGGCCGAACGGGCCTTGCGCGGTATTGCCCTCGGCAGAAAATCATGGCTGTTCGCCGGTTCCGATCGCGGTGGACAGCGCGCCGCGGCGATCTATAGCCTGATCGTCACTGCCAAATTGAACAACGTCGACCCGCAGGCCTGGTTGGCTGACGTCCTGGCCCGGATCGCCGAACATCCCGCCCACAGGATCGACCAACTACTGCCGTGGAACTGGCAGCCGCACTCGGCACCGCAAAGTCAGGCAGCCTGATCGTGGCGGCGATCGCATCCGTCTTCACGATCGGATACGTCGCAAACCTGCTCGGCGAGGATGAAGACTGGCTGCACGAACTGTCGATCGACATGTTCCCCGAAGACGGCCGCCTCTGGGTCTACGACGTGGGTGAGGATGGCGTGACCGCCTTCACCGAAGGCGGCATCGAGAACTTGCGTCAGATCATCACCGACGAACGAACCGCCGGCCGTGCACCGCCATCGATCAAACCCGCCAAATAGCTCACCCTCTGCGGTGCTCACCGCATGGAAACCTCGGTACGCGGACGCCGGCCAGCACCTCCTCGCCGGCGTCGACCGCCGATAAGGCCCCGCGCCGCGGAATCGGCGTGTCAAACGGCAGGCAATTGGGACCCCGGATCGGCATCGAAAAGGGACCCCGCACGAGCCTCGGAACAGGCTTGTCCCGGTAGCGAACAGGAGGGCCCCGCGCGCGTCGCGCAGTGCCCTCACGAGCGACGGAGCGGCGCGCGTGGGAGGTGCCTGTTTGCCCACCGGGGCAAGCCGGGGTGGCACTCAGCCGCGGTTTTTGA
>DASUIA010000029.1:0-2781 GCA_036273255.1 Bradyrhizobium sp. | reverse complement strand
AAGGCGATGCTCGATCCGTTCCTGCCGGAAAATCCCGACGATGTGGCGCGCGTGAAAACCCTGCAGCGCGAGATCCACGCCATTTTCATCGCGCTGGTGAAACAGAGCAGGGGCGCCCGCCTCAAGGGCGACGACGATGTTCTGTTCAGCGGTGAGTATTGGGCTGGCGAAACGTCCGTCGCGCTCGGGCTTGCCGACGGGATCGGCGACCTGCGCTCGACGCTGCGATCGCGCTATGGCGAAAAGGTGAAAATGCCGCTGGTGGCGCCCGCGAGCGGCATGCTGGCAAGCCTTCTCGGCCGCAAATCCGCCGGCACCGGCGTGTTGAATGAGTTCAGTGCCGCCGCGGGCCTGCCGGATGAACTGATCTCGGCGCTGGAGAGCCGGGCGATCTGGGCCAAATTTGGATTTTGAAGGCAGCCGGCCGCGCCATTTGGTCCCGCACAAGGCGATTGCGGGCAGGACCGGCTTGCGCGACAATGCAAAAAGGGGGCGTGACCGATGAATGACAAGGATCGACCGATGCCGCCGCTGATCGCAATTGCAGGCGCCCTGGGTGGGCTGGCCGTGGTCCGCTGGGCTTACCGGACAGCTCTCAAGGTCAACCGGGAATTGGAAGAGGCGCGGCGCGCGCGGGTCGCCGAGGCGGCGAGATCCGGCGATATTCCGACGCTGCGGCGCGACCCGAATACCGGCGCCTATCGGCCGGGTTGACCGGTTGCATCGATCGCGAGTTGGGATGTCTTTTTGACTTGTCCTTTGACTTGCACCGGCCTCGGGGCGGGGCATCACCCCTGAGAACCGGCGAGCAAGCCTGGAGGCAGGTCGTTTTACCGAACCCGTTGGCCTCCTTGGCTCACAATCCCATCGCCTGAGATCACGAACTCCGGAGCGCCGGGCGGACCTCGCCTTGATTCTCGGTTTCCCCGCCGATACGGTCCCGCGCGCTTGCCGCCCACAAGGTTTCGAATCGAACGACATGGATGTCATTCCCCCGCACATGCGCCCGGAACGCTCGTTCCAGGCATTGATCCTGGCGCTGCAGCGGTATTGGGCGGACTATGGCTGCGTGATCCTGCAACCCTATGACATGGAAGTGGGGGCGGGCACCTTCCACCCCGCGACCACGCTGCGCGCGCTCGGGCCGAAACGCTGGAACGCGGCCTATGTACAGCCGTCGCGCCGGCCCAAGGACGGCCGCTACGGCGAAAATCCCAACCGGCTGCAGCACTACTACCAGTTCCAGGTGATCCTGAAGCCGTCGCCGCCGGACCTGCAGGATCTCTATCTGAAATCGCTCGCCGCGATCGGCATCGACTCCGCGCTGCACGACATTCGCTTCGTCGAGGACGATTGGGAAAGCCCGACGCTCGGCGCCTGGGGATTGGGCTGGGAATGCTGGTGCGACGGCATGGAGGTGTCGCAGTTCACCTATTTCCAGCAGGTCGCGGGTGTCGAATGCGCGCCGGTCGCGGGCGAACTCACCTACGGGCTGGAGCGGCTTGCCTGCTATCTGCAGGGCGTCGACCGCATCATGGATCTCAACTTCAACGGCCGCGACGGCAACGAAAGAGTGGGCTATCGCGATGTGTTCCTGCAGGCCGAGCAGGAGTACTCGCGGCACAATTTCGAATATGCCGACACGGTGATGCTGTTCGAGCAGTTCCGGATGGCCGAGGAAGCCTGCCGGAAATATCTCGATGCGGGATGGAAGGACGGCAAGCGCGAGGCGCATCTGATGGCGCTGCCGGCCTACGATCAGTGCATCAAGGCAAGTCACGTTTTCAACCTGCTCGATGCACGCGGCGTGATCTCGGTGACCGAGCGGCAGAGCTACATCTTTCGCGTGCGCGAACTCGCCAAGGCCTGCGGCGAGGCCTGGATGCACACCGAAGCGGGCAGGGCAATTTGATCGACCGGTGCCTCTGCTCCCCTCCCCCTTGCGGGCAGGGGTCGGGGGTGGGGGTCCACAGACGATGATGAATGTGATTGAATCGCAAGCGATGACCGATCGACAGCGTCAATTCGCGCGCCAGATGCGCGCGCAGCCGACCGATGCCGAGCGCGTGCTCAGGCAGCGGCTTCGTCACGACATCGCGCTGGTCGGCCCGCATTTTCGTCGCCAGGCTCTAGGGGGAGGGGAGCCACGCCAGCGTGCGCCCGCGCCCTTCCCGCGAAGGGCGCGATTAGATGCCTGAACTTCTGTTCGAACTTTTCTCCGAGGAGATCCCGGCGCGGATGCAGGCCAGGGCGGCGGACGATCTGCGCCGCATGGTCACCGAAAGGCTGGTGGCCGAAGGGTTGGTCTATGAGGGCGCCAAGGCCTTTGCGACGCCGCGGCGGCTGGCGCTGACGGTGCACGGTATTCCGTCCCGGCAACCCGACCTCAGGGAAGAGCGCAGGGGGCCCCGTGTCGGCGGCCCGGATGCCGCGATCGCGGGCTTTCTCAGGGCGAGCGGACTGTCCTCGCTGGCGGAAGCTAAAATCCAGCGCGATCCCAAGAAGGGCGATTTCTATGTGGCGCTGATCGAGAAGCCCGGCCGCGCCACGCTGGATGTGCTGGCCGACATCCTGCCGGTGGTCATCAGGACCTTTCCGTGGCCGAAATCGATGCGCTGGGGCGAGCGCTCGGCAAAGCCCGGCGCGCTGCAATGGGTGCGGCCGCTGCATGCGATCGTCGCCACCTTCGGCATGGAGACGGAGGAGCCGGATCTGGTGCGGTTTTCGGTCGACGGCATCCCGGCGGCCGAGACCACGTTCGGCCATCGCTTCATGGCGCCG
>DASUIA010000028.1:0-4657 GCA_036273255.1 Bradyrhizobium sp. | reverse complement strand
AGTTTCAGTGGCACGGTAGCGGGACTCACCGGACAAGACACGCTCGATTTGAGCGACATCAATCCCGCGACGGTTCACGCGCCGACCTATGCCGGCAACAGCTCCAAGGGCACTCTCTCGGTGACCGACGGCACTCACACCGCCAATATCACCTTGCTAGGCAATTATCTTGCGTCGACGTTTGTCACCTCGAGCGATGGTCACGGCGGAACTTCGATCGTCGATCCGGTACTGACCGCGGCGAACCAGCAAAACCTCCTGACCCAACCTCAACACGCTTAACCAGGTCGTTATCGGTATTGGGGCGAGCACTTTTGGTGCTCGCCCAATATGCGCAGCGCGAAAAACTTCACGCTGGATTCGGTATCGAACAGTTATTGCACCATGACTCATACCAACGGTCCGGATGATGACTCTCTTTCTTGGTCATGGCCGGACCTGTTCCGGCCATCCACGTTTTTGATGCTGTTCGGCCTTCAAGACGTGGATGCCCGCGACAAGCGCGGGCAGGACGAGTCAATTACGCAGGTCCGTTGGTATCAGAACCCGCAGACGAGATCGATCACCTCTTGCTGCTGCTCCGGCGTGATTTCGGCAAACATCGGCAGCGACAAAATCCGGCCCTGCTCACGATGCGCATTCGGAAACTGCTCGGGTCGAGCCTCAAGCCGGCTATAGGCCGCTAGAAACGGCAACGCGGTCGGATAGTTGATCGCAGTCTGAACGCCGTTGGCGTTCAGATGGGCCGCGAGCGCGTCGCGGCGCGGATGCTGGATGGTATAAAGGTGATAGACGTGGGTGCGGCCGGTCGCGACCGAGGGCACCACGACGTCTTCGATCTGATTGAGACCGGTGTCGTAGATCTTCGCGGCTCGTTGCCGCGCTTCGGTCCAATGCGGCAAATGCGGCAGTTTCGCCGACAGGATCGCCGCCTGCATGCCATCGAGCCGGCTATTGATGCCTTCGATGTGGTGCTCGTGCTTGAGCAGGCCGCCATGCCGGGCCAGCGTCGCCATGCGTTCGGCCAGCATACCGTCGTCGGTGACGGCGGCGCCGGCGTCGCCCATCGCCCCCAGATTCTTGCCAGGATAAAACGAATAGGTCGCCACCGTGCCGAAGCCGCCGACCTGCCGCCCCCGGTAGCGGGCAAGATGTGCCTGCGCGCAATCCTCGACCACCCAGAGCTTGTGCCTGGCCGCAATCGTCATGATCGCATCCATGTCGGCCGGCTGTCCGTACAAATGCACCGGAATGATGCCGACCGTCCGCGGCGTGATCGCGGCCTCGATCGCTGCCGGATCGATCGTGAAGGTCGCGCCGTCGGTATCGGCGAAGACGACGTTGGCACCGGCATGGGTAATCATCGCCGACGTGCTGATCCACGAATGCGCGGTGGTGATCACCTCGTCGCCGGGTCGAACCCTCAGCGCAGCCATGGCGAGGTAGAGCGCGTCCGTGCCGTTGGCACAGGACACGCAGTGTCTGATCCCGACCGCTCGGGCAAACGCCTGCTCGAACGCCTCGACATGGGGTCCACGGATGAAGGCGCTGTCGCCAATGACGGCGGCGATCGCGGCATCGATTTCATGCTTGATGGTCTGGTACTGAAGCTGCAAATCCGCCAACGGAACCGGCATCGATCGCCTTCCCTATTTCCGCGTCGGAAGCCGGCGTGCCGGATTTCCGGCGTAGCTGCCCGCAGCCGCAATATCCCTGGTTACGACCGATCCCGCCCCGATCACCACGTCGTCTGCGATGCGAACGGGCATGATGGTGGCGTTGGAGCCGATGGAAACCCGGCTGCCAATCACGGTCTCGCGCCAAAGTTCGTGGTGGCCGCGGGCGGGACCGCCGGTCGCGAAGGTGTCGTTGATGAACATCACGCCATGACCGACAAAACAGTCGTCGCCGATCGTCACCAGTTCGCAGATGAAGCTGTGCGACTGTACCCGGCAGCGGGCCCCGATGCGGACGCCCTTCTGGATTTCGGTAAATGGCCCGATGAAGCAGTCGTCGCCGATCCGGCAGCCGTAGAGATTGCACGGCTCGACGATCCTGACCCGCGCGCCGAATTCGACGTCGCGCACGCCGGCCTGATGAATCTGCGGGCGGTTCACGACACCACCCCGAGCCGGCTTAGCCGCGGCGTAAATCGCAGCCGTACTTCCTCCCCGGTCTCGATCGATTCATACAGCGCGGAAATCAGTTCGAGGCTCTTGCGGCCCTCGAGGCCGTCCACCAGCGCAGCGCGCTGATGGATCAGGCAGTCGATCACATGCTCATAATAGGCCTGATGACCAAACCCATACACGTTGGGAGGATTGACGGAAAATTTCTCGACCACCTCCCGGTCCGATGGAAGCTCGTCGACGAATCGCCAGTGCCGGATCTGGTTGACGGCGAAGCCGGCGATTTCAACGGTGCCGCGCTCACCCAGGATCGATAGCGATCCCTCGAGATCGGTCGGCCGCGCGGCCGTGGTCGCTTCGATGATGCCAAGCGCGCCATTGCGGAATTTCAGGGTCGCGACCGCGGTGTCCTCGGTCTCGATCTTGGCCAGCGCGGTGATGCCGCGGGCGTGCACGCTGTCCACGTCGCCGAAGAACCATTCCAGCATGTCGATGTGGTGGCTTGCCTGGTTGGTCAGCACGCCGCCGTCATAGGCCCAGGTTCCGCGCCAGTCATCCTGATCGTAGTAGGCTTGGTCGCGGCACCAGCGCACCCGCACGGTCCCGAGGATGAGCCGTCCGAACCTGCCTGCGTCCAGCGCGCTGCGCGCCTTGACGACCGGAACATTGAAGCGGTTCTGCTTGACGATGAACAGCTTGACGCCTGCCTCGTCGCAGGCGCGGATCATGTTGTCGGCGTCCTGAAGCCGCAGCGCCATCGGCTTCTCCACCACGACATGCTTGCCGGCCCGGGCACAGGCAATCACATGCTCGGGATGCATTCCACTGGGGGTCAGGACCGCGACGGCGTCGAGATCCTTCCGTGCGAGGAAATCGTCGATATCGCAGGCCGCGGCCACGCCGAACTTCGATGCAATGGCATCGGCGCGGGCGCGGACGGAATCGCATACCGCAACGAGGCTCGCCCCATTGACGTGGTTGCCGCCCAGCAACTCGGAGTGGCGCGCTGCAATGCGCCCACATCCGAGTAGGCCAAATCTAATCACGCTGTCCCCCTCGATAGTGGCGGCGAGTTCGCCTATGGTTCGGCGGCCAGATACGGTTCGGCGAGAGTTCCATATTCAGTGAAGGCTCTGTAAATCAAGGCGGATTATCCGCAGTGGCGCTGTAAGTCTTGGCTCAGATGAATGATCGCACCCGTGTGCTGGTGACTGGCGCCGACGGCTTTGTTGGGCGTCATCTCGTACCTTATCTCGCCGCACAGGGCTACCAGGTGATCGCCGCGTCGCGGACCGTATCCTGGTCGGACAGCCCGGACATCCTGCCCGCTCCGCTGCCTGATCTGGCCCAGCCCTTCGACTGGCAACCGTTGCTGCAGCAATGTGACGTCGTCATCCATCTTGCCGGAATCGCTCACAAATTTGCGGTCGACGATCTCTATGACCGGGTCAATCACCGGGCCGCCGCAGCGCTGGCAGAAGCCGCTTCCCGCTGCGGAATCAGGCACATGGTCTTCATTTCATCCATTGCCGCGCAGTCCGGCTCATTCTCCGACCAGGAATTGCGCGAGGATGATCCTCCGCGGCCGAACAACCCCTATGGCAGGTCGAAACTCGCCGCCGAACGGGCCATCCGCGAGGCCGGCGTTCCCTTCACAATCCTGCGGCCGGTCGTGATTTATGGCGAAGGCGAAAAAGGCAATTTCGCCACCGTCCACCGGATCTCGCGACTGCCAATCCCGCTGCCGTTCGGTGCCTTGAAGGCGCGACGATCGGTGCTCTCGATCGAGAATTTCAATTCGGCCATCACGACGGTGCTGTCCAATCCCCGCGCGCGCGGAGAGACATTCATCGTATCGGACCCGACGCCACTTACCGTTGCCGACCTCATTACGCGCTACCGCGTCAGCCTGGGCAGATCATCCTGGCTGCTGCCGCTACCCGAGAAATGGCTCGAGCTGGCCCTCAAGATAGTCGGCCAGACCGCCATGTGGGAACGGCTCGGCTGCCCGCTGATTGCCAATCCATCGAAGATCATCGCGATCGGCTGGAATCCGATCCAATCGACCTCGATCCATTCGAGCCCGGTTTGACCGGCGTCCTACAGGTATGGACACCAGGGACGGTCGGGTCGCGACCGCAAAAAAAGCCGGCAAATGCGCAACTTGCGCGATCCAGAGGGCTGCCGTATCTAGCTTGCTGGCGACCGGCCCAATGCTCCCCGAGCGCGGCTCCCCTCAACCGAGGCCGGATCGGCCCTTTTGGACCCGAAAAATTGCTGGATCGGACGCTCGCCATCATCGCCGAGACTGAAACGATCGAAGAAGCGTTTCGGCGCCTCAACGCCAACATGCTCGGCATCCTGTTCGCGCAAGATGCGGATGGACGTGTGGTCGGGGCGGTGACCGACGGTGACATCAGACGAAAGCTGCTCACCGGAGCCTCCATTCGCGAACCGGTGGCACTCTGCGTCAACCGCCATTTCGTCTGGGCCCCCGCCGGCGGGCCCCGCGAGCAAGTCCTCAAGCT
>DASUIA010000027.1:0-8540 GCA_036273255.1 Bradyrhizobium sp. | reverse complement strand
ATCGAAGGGACGGACTTTATCTGCAGTTCCGGCGCGGCCGGCTTGACGGCTGGAAAGGCGATTGGGGGACGAGCCGGCCATGTTGCAACTGATCGGCAGGCCCGAGAACGCCGGCATGGGCAAGCTGGGATTGCTCCTCGCAGTCGTAGCGTTCGTCGCATCGACAGCGGCCTCGCCGGCCCTGGCGCAACGCGCCCACGAGCCCCTCCTGCGCCGGGATCTGCCGCCGTCCGCCCGGTATTATGATGGCCGCGATGATGGCCGCGACTTCCAGGCCAACGGCTTCTTTCCCGGCGATTTTGCCGCCAATCCAGCCGGCGCCTGGTTTGGCGCAGCCGGGATATTCGGCTCGACACCATCGGGCGGCCCGCATTTTGGTCCGATCTATTGTGCCCGGCAGTATCGTGCCCACAGCCCGTGGCGCGGCTACTTCCAGGGAAATGACGGCGTGTGGTATCGCTGCCGCAAATAAATCGAGCGCTCGGCCAAAGGGAACGCCATGACCAAGTCATCGAAGGTGCGAAGCGTCGACACGCTTGCGTGCGATGCCGGCTGGCGAAACTACCATTTTGTCAAGATTACCACGGAAGACGGCGTGATCGGCTGGAGCGAATTCGACGAAGGCTTCGGCTCTCCCGGCCTCGGCGCCGCGATCCAGCGACTTGCGGCGCGGGTGGTGGGACAGAACGCGTTGCAGCACGAGCGAATTCATGCCGAGCTATTCGCGGCGACCCGTCCGAGTACCGGCGGTGTCATCGCCCAGGCGCTTGCCGCAATCGAAAACGCACTGCTCGACGTCAAGGGCAAGGTGCTCGGCGTGCCCTGCTATGAATTGCTCGGCGGCAAGATTCGCGACCGCATTCGCGTCTACTGGTCGCATTGCGCCACCTGGCGGATCAATCATCCGACCTGGTACAAGCCGCCGATCACCGATCTCGATGGCGTGAAGGCGATCGGAGGCGAGGTGCGCGAGAAGAAATTCACCGCGCTGAAGACCAACATCTTCACCTACGACGCCGGCAGGCCGCAGGGCTGGCGTCCCGGATTCGGCGTGCCGTTCGAGCCCGGGATCAATGTCGACCGCAAGGTGCTGCGCGATCTGCGCCTGCATCTCGAAGCGATCCGCGACGGCGCCGGACCCGATGTCGATATCCTGCTCGACCTCAACTTCAACGCCAAGACCGAAGGCTATCTGAAGATTCTGCGCGAGATCGCCGATCTCGACATGTTCTGGGTCGAGATCGACAGCTTCAGTCCCGAGGCACTCGGCCATATCAGGCGCCACAGCCCGCACCCGATTTCATCCTGCGAGACGCTGACCGGCTTGCGCGAATTCCTGCCCTATTTTCGCGAACAGGCGGTCGATGTCGCCATCATCGACACGCCTTGGAACGGGGTATGGCAGTCGATGAAGATCGCCGCAGCCGCCGAGGCCTGCGAGGTCAACGTCGCGCCGCATAATTTCTACGGACATCTCTGCACCATGATGAACGCACATTTCAGCGCCGCGGTGCCGAACCTGCGGATCATGGAAACCGACATCGATCGCCTCGCCTGGGACCACGAGGTCTTCACCCACCTGCCCGATATCGAGGATGGCCATCTCGTCATACCGGACCGGCCCGGCTGGGGCACCGAACCCAACGAGGAAGGCCTGCGTGCGCACCCGCCAAAGAGCAGCGGCGGACTGCTGAACTACGGCCAGAAGACGTAGCTCGGCTCAATCAGCCATCTCGACCAGCACCGGTTGATGATCGGAGGCAGCGGTCGCCCCATTCACCTCGACTCGGCAAACTCGATCCGCCAGATCTTCCGTGACGAAGACAAAGTCGCGGCAGTCCGGCCCGTTGGGCCATTGCACATGGTCGTGGATTCCGCAGGTGGGTGAATGGCGCCGATCCGGATGGCGGATATGCCAGGCGTCACGGTAATTCAGGCCCGGTCGCGCCGAGCGGTGCAGCAGCCGGTGGAGCGGGTCGGTCACGTCGAAATTGAAGTCGCCGCACAGGACGCTGGAAGCCGTGGCGATCTGGCTTCCAAAGGGCTCGACATGCTCGGGGCCGCTTCCGACCAGGGGGCTCTCGGAGGCCTCCTGCTGCAAGTCCAGGAGCCGGGCAACCTGCGCCTCCCGCTGGACTGCGGAATGAAACTCGAGGTGAGTGTTGACGATCCGGATGGGACCGAAACTTGCCTGCACGGTGACTTCCAGCGCAATGCGCCGCATGCTGCGCGTCAAACCGGTTCGCGGCCAGGGCAGCAGGTGACCCGCCACCTGCCGGACCGGCAGGCGCGACAACGTCATATTGCCGAAACGGCACGATCGGCCGTTTCGATCGATGGCCTCGACCGCTGGGCCGAACACCGCCCGGTGATCCGGCAGCAGCGCCGCAAGCTCGGCACCCTGGTCGGCGGCCCCGCCTACCGCCTCAAAACCGTCCGACACTTCCTGAAAGCAGAAGATGTCCGCATCCGCCAGTGATCTCGCGACCGCAACGATCCGCGCCAGATCGATCACCCCGTCGCAGCCTCTTCCGGCCTGGATGTTCCATGTGACGAGCCGCATCAGCGAATACCCGCGCGCATGAAAGACTGCACGAATTGCCGCTGGAACACCAGGAACGCGATCAAGAGCGGCGCCATGGTCATGACCGTCGCGGCGCATATGATCGACCAGTCGACGCCGGTCTCGGGCGCGCCAAACACCGCAAGGCCGACCGTCAGCGGCCGGCTTCCCACCGAATTGGTGACGATCAGCGGCCAAAGGAAATTGTTCCAGTGATAGCTGACCGAGACCAGACCGAAGGCAACATAGGTCGGCCGGGCGAGCGGGATGTAGACCCGCCACAGCACCTGCAACGGGCCGGCGCCTTCGACCCGCGCCGCGTCGACCAGTTCCTGCGGGATGCTCTTGAAGGTCTGCCGCAGCAGGAAAATGGCGAAGGCGCTGGCGAGATAGGGCAGCGCAATGGCGGGAATCGTGTCGAGCAGTCCGAGCGCACTGATGGCGCGATAGTTCTCCACGATCAGTACGTCCGGCATGATCATGAGCTGCAGCAGAACCAGCGCAAAGGCGATGCCGCTGCCGGTGAATTTGAACCTGGCGAAAGCATAGGCGGCGAGCGTCGACAGCACGAGCTGTCCGGCCAGCACCAGGCAAACCAGCATGACGGTGTTGAGATAGTAACGACCGAACGGCGCCTGGCTCCAGGCGCGGGCAAAGTTCTTCAGCGTCCATGGGGCGGACAGGCTGAACGACGTCGCATAGGCCGCCGGATGGAGCGCGCTCCAGAAGGCATAAGCGAGCGGCGCAAGCCAGACCAACGCCAGGAGCCAGGCCGCGGCCACCTCGAGCGGATGGGTTCGCCGGTTCATTGATAGTGGATCCTGCGGTCGAGATAGCCGAACTTGATCAGCGCAAGCGTGCTCAGCACGATCAGAAGCACGACCGTCAGCGTCGCCGCATAGGCCTGATCCTGAAAGGTGAAGGCAACTTCGTAGATGTAATACAAGAGCAGCGTACTCGCATTGCTCGGACCGCCCTTGGTCATGATCACGAGATGGTCGACCAGTTTGAACGAGTTGATCACGGCGTTGATCGCAACAAACAGGGTGGTTGGCATCAACAGCGGAAAGGTAATGCGCCGGAAAGTGTACCATCGGCTTGCACCCTCCACCGCCGCCGCCTCTTCGAGGTCGGGCGAGAGCTGCTGCAGCGCGGCGAGGTAGAAGATCATGAAGAACCCGGCCTCCTTCCAGATCACCATGACAATCAGGCAGCCCATCACGGTGCCGGGATCGCCGAGCCAGTTCCATCCGGGCAGGCCGAAAAGACCTCGCAATTGATCCAGCAGGCCGTAGTCCGGCGTGTAGAAGAACAGCCAGATGTTGGCGACCGCGATCATCGGCAACACCGTCGGCGTGAAAAAGGCGAGGCGCAGAAAACCCCGGCCGCGCATGTTGCGGTTGACCCAGAGCGCCATCAACAGCGCCAGCGCGATCGAGGTGGGAACGGTGCCGAGGGCGAACCAGAAATTATTGATCAGTGCCTTCCAGAAGATCGGGTCCTGGAACATGGCACGATAATTATCCAGTCCGACGAATGTCTCCACGCCGTTGCGGCGCGCGATAAAGAAACTGTGCCTGATGGTGGCAAGGATCGGATAGTGCGTGAAAGCCGCCAGCAGTACCGCGGCAGGCAGCAGCAACAGCCACGCATTCACCGCATTCCACCACGCATGCGATCTCGGTGGGCGCGCGGCGACCGGCGATATGGCTGTTTGAACCGTCATGGGATGAGGTGGCGGACGGCGGGCGGCCGCCGTCCGCCGCCGTTTTGCCCTCGTCTATCTATAGGCCCGCAATACGCGGTCGGACTGCTGCTGGGCTTCGGTCAGCGCCTGCTGCGGCTTTTGCACGCCGGTGACCGCGGATTGCACGGCATCGTTGACGAACTTGTAGATGCGGCCGTTCTCGTGCACCGACAATTCAGGCACCGCGTATTCGAGCTGATCGCGCGCGACCGTGGCGGCCGGGAACTCCTTGGCATATTTCTCCATGGTGGCAGTCTTGTAGGCTGCCGGCGATACCGCGACATAGCCGGTCTTGATGCTCCATTCGGCCGCGCGTTCCGGAGCCGTCATCCACTGGACAAACTTTACCGCCGCCTTTTGCTGCTCGGGCGAGGCGCTCTTGAAGATGTAGAAGCTGCCGCCACCGGTGGGCGAGCCACGTCGCTCCTTTGCGGGAAGGATCGCGACACCGAAGTTGAATTTGGCGCCGTCCTTCACCGCCGTCAGATTGCCGGTGGTGTGCCACATCATGGCGGTCTTGCCTTCAAGGAAATCGCTGCGCAGCGTCGCCCAGTCGATGCTGCCGGTGGGCATCACGGCTTCCTTGCGGGAGAGGTCGACCCAATAGTCCAGCGCGGCGACGGTCTTTGGCGCGGTGAGCTGAACCTCGTTGCCGGCCTCGTTCATCAGCCTCTGGCCGTTTTCAATGGTAAGGGCCTGCAGCATCCAATAGGCGTATCCGGTGGTCGGAATCTCGACACCCCAGCGGCTGACATTTCCCGAGCTGTCCTTCTTGACGAGCTTCTTGCCCATCGCGACCATTTCGTCCCAGCTCGCGGGCGCCTTGTCGGGATCGAGCCCGGCTTCCTTGAAGGCGTCCTTGTTCCAGTACAGCACGATGGTCGAACGCTGAAACGGAATGCTCCACGTCTTGCCATCGATCTGTCCGTTCGCCATGAAGGCCGGGTAGAAATCCTTGAACCAAGCTTTGTCCGCGACCAGATCGTCGAACGGCACGATGGCGTTCTCGTCGATCAGCGTGAACACGTCGGTGGAGAGCAGCACGGACAGTTGCGGTGGCTGGCCGCCTTTCATGGCGGTCATCGCCTTCGTCATGGTGTCGGTGTAGTTGCCGGCATAGACCGCCGTCACCTTGATGTCCGGATTTTCCTTCTCGAAACGGCCCACCATGTCATCAATGATCTTGGTCACCGGGCCGCCGACCGCAACCGGATAATACATCGTGAGGTCCACTGCCGCCGCTCGATGCGGCGACAGAACCAGCGCCGCCAACGCGCCAGCCAACATCATCCGTGCAAAAATCCTCAAGTCGACCTCCCTTGTTGCGGCGCTTGTCGCGTCCCCGTCGTTGCATCGAACCGATGCTCGTCGTCTGCGGACCATTCGAGCCGGATCGTCTCACCCGGCCCCGCCTTGCTGAAGCCGTCCTGTCGCACCGAAATCGGCTGACCCTCGATCTCGCAAAGCACGATGCTGTCAGCGCCAAGGTGCTCGACGCTCTTGACGCGCGCCGGGCGACCGTCTTGCGACGCGATGCGGATATGCTCGGGACGAATGCCGATCAGGCTGCCGTCATGGGCGATCAGGTTCATCGGCGGCGTGCCGATGAACCTCGCGGTGAAAGCGCTCGCGGGCCGGCTGTAGAGCTGTTCCGGCGGGCCATCCTGCTCGATGCGGCCCTCGCGCATCAGGACGACGCGGTCGGCCATGGTCATGGCTTCGGTCTGGTCATGCGTGACATAGACCATCGTCATGCCGAGCCGCTGCTGCAACGACCGAATCTCGGTTCGCATTTCATGGCGCAGCTTGGCATCCAGGTTGGACAATGGTTCATCCATCAGACAAAGCCGGGCCTCGGCGATGATGGCGCGTCCCAGCGCGACCCGCTGGCGTTGACCGCCGGACAGTTGCGCGGGCTTGCGGTCGAGCAACTGGCCAAGACCGACAATATCCGCGACCCGCTTGAGACGCGAGTCGCGCTCGGCCCGTGATACCCGGCGCACCCGCAGACCAAACACGATGTTTTCCGCGACGCTCAGATGGGGAAACAATGCATAGGATTGGAATACCATCGCGATCCTGCGCTGGGCGGGTGTCAGATGCGTGACATCGACCCCGCCGATCGTAACGATCCCACTGTCGGGTTGCTCAAGGCCGGCAATCAGCCGCAGGGTCGTCGATTTGCCGCAGCCCGACGGGCCGAGCAGCACCAGCAGCGATCCCTCATCCGCCTCGAGGCTGATGCCGTCGACGGCGCGGGCCGAGCCCCAACTCTTGACCACCCGATCAAGCCTGATTGCCGACATCCACTACCGACCGAACTTGCTACCGGGGCATCTTGTACTGCACTGCGGCCGCCCCGGCCCACACCTGTGAGCCGAGGCTTGCTAGCATAAAAATGGCGGTCGGGCGCCCGGTGCGACGGGTCATGCTGGTCGAACCAAGGCGCAACCGTTCCCCCGACGGGACCATTCGTCCGTGGCGGGTGGGTCGGCTGGTTGTTGACACGGTGGAATCGGCCGCGGCGAACGCCGCCTGCAGCTCCAAAAGGCCGTGATCACGGCCGGCGAAGACCAGCCGCCGATCCATCCCGACCCGGCATCCCCCCAATGCCAAAAGGCCCCGCCGGGGGCCTTTCAACATTTACACCGCGTCTTTTGCCGCCTTGACCGGACGTGCCCTGACGATCTTCCGGGCCGGCTTGGCCTTGAACGTCATCGCCTCGCCCGTGAATGGATTGGTGCCCTGCCGCGCCTTGGTGGCGGGCTTCTTGATCACGACGAATTTCGCGAATCCCGGCACCAGGAACACGCCGGACTTCTTCAGCTCCTTGTAGCCGACCGTCGCCAGCGTCTCCAGCACGCCCTTGACGTCCTTCTTCGCCACCTCCGTCTCGCCAGAGATCTTCTCGATCAATTGCGACTTCGTCATCTGTACGGCCATTTCGTCTCCTGTGGGTTGATTCGATCTGATGACAGTATTGGGAAAATCCCCGGGAAAAACAGGGCTTCCGCGATCTACACAGCTTTTGTTGAAGAATCTGGCCGTTTGCCCTGCATTTTGAGCCTTTTGGGGCTTCCGGCGGAGCGCGGAGCCTAGCGCGGCAGCAGCCGCGCATCGCGATATTGATCCAATTGATTGCGGATCATTGCGATCGTATCGACGCAGGCGTTGAATCCGGCACGCCTGAGGCGGCCGATGTCCGAGAGCAAATCCCATTCCTTTTCGAAGACGAAGTCGGCGAATTCCCACGACGCCAGGCTCTCGAGACTGCGCCGCTGCAGTCCGTGCCGCTCCGTGGCGCGGTCCCAGACCGGTCCCTTGTCGACCATCCAGGTCGCAAGCCTGATGCGGCGCGGCACCCCGCAGGGCATTCCGAACCATTGCGCCAGCAACGGCCAGACCTGACACCAGCGAAAACAATCGCCGTTGGTGATATTGAACGCCGCATTCTTTCCGGCCTCATGCGTCGCGACAAACACGATGGCTTCGGCAAGACGGTTCGCATCCGACAATTCCGACAGCGCCGAATATCCCCGATCCGTTCCGGGAAAATCCAGCGGCACGCCGAGTTCACGGCAGATCGCCGCGTAGGTGCCGAGCACCGTAATCAGGTTTCGCGCCCGCCGAGGCGCGAAGTCGCAGATATAGGACGGCCGCGAGGCCGACCAGCTCCAGCCCCCTTGTGTGGCCCGGGCGCTCAGCAGGTCCTGCTGATCGTAGTAAAAATTCGGCGGCAGATGACGGGGATCGTCCTCGCGCGACGGCGTCGGATACGGGCCGAGATGCATGCCGTACCATTTGGTGCCTTCCAGGAGATGGACATGGGCGAGCGCAGCCGAGTGCGCCTCCAGCGCATCCAGCGTCGCGGCCAGCATGGCGACATTGGCTTCGACGTCCTCTGGTCCACCTTCCCGGAACGGCGCCCGTGCCGCAAAGAACGCGTGCGTCACCGGCTCGATCGATGCCAGCGCCTGCCTGCAAGACGCGGGATCGGCGAGATCGGCGGTGAGGTGGGTGAACGGTACGACATCGGGCGGCGCATTCCGCGACATGCCATAGACGCGCCAATCCTTGCGGCGCGCCAGCGCGGCCGCGAGCGGACCGCCGGTGGCCCCGGTCGGCCCGATGACAAGCGCAACCTGTGCAGCCATCGCCGCCTCCACCTCTTTCCAGCCGACTATTTCGGATTGTGGCGGGAGAGGCAACCGGCACCTCTGCCAACCCGAT
>DASUIA010000026.1:0-15738 GCA_036273255.1 Bradyrhizobium sp. | reverse complement strand
GCAAATCGGAGAAATCCAGTACTTCGACGCCCGCGATATAGTCGAAATTACCGGCATCGTCACCGTTGCAGCATACACCATAGGCAACCGGTCCGACCCGCTCCGGAATGTTCGCTACCGATTGATGAAAACGGTGCCATTGGCCGGGAATGGCGGCGCCGGACTCGCATGTGTATCGTTCGCCGATGCCGGCGACCAACAGTGGCTTGCTGGTTTCGAAACGGGGCGCCTGAAGATTGTCGATCTTTGAGGAATCCATGGTAATCGGCTCCTGAAGTCTGAGATGGTCGAGACGCGTCGAATTGCGAACCGCTTCGGGCGTCACCCCGAAATGATCGCGAAACGCGCGGGTGAATGCTTCGTGCGAGCCATAATCCGCCTCCAGCGCCAGTGCGAGGATATCCGGCGCACCGTTGGCGAGTGCGCGCGCCGCCTCGCTGAGACGCCGCGCCCGCACGTAACGCATGACGGGCAGTCCGGTCGCAGCGGCGAACGCCCGAACCAGATGGAAGCGCGAGACGCCACCGATCGCCGCGATCTCGTCGAGACTCAAGGCCTCGGCGAGGTGGCTTTCGATAAACCAGAGCGCCTTCTGGGCGGGATTCATGGATCAACAGCCTTGGTTCGAAGCACCGGCATCATGGCCGTTTCGCGCGCGCTTCATTTGACAGTCATTGCTGTCGTTCGCTATTTGCCGCCATCCTTTGCCGGCGGCGCGCTGTCCCTGGCTGGCGGTAAGTCGACCTTTTTCTTCAGATCCTCGACGGTCTTTTTCTGTGCCGCCAGCAGTTCGTCAACGGTCTTTTGCAGACCGGCGACGGTCGCCTTCAGGCTGTCGATCTGCCGGTTGGCGGCATCGAGCTTCTGCTGGTGGTCCGCGGTAAGCTTGCCGATGGTCTTCTGCAGGAAATCGACATTGCTCTGCAGGCAGCTCGTGCGCCGCTCCATCGTCTTCTCGACGGTGCAGATTTCGATGCCGGGAACGTCCTGCGCCCACGCCGGGGTGGGCAATGGCAGGCAAGGCACCCACACCAGCAGCGCCAGCAGCGCGAAACGGCCGACCATCAACGTCCTCATGAAAATGGCGCCCCACCACGGTCAATTTGTCGCGAGCCGGCGCGAGAGATCGAGGATATCATATTGAAACCTCATTCGCGCGTTGAGGTTTTTGCATTCGGCGGCCCTCTCGGGGAGCACCACGGGGCGACCCATGCGGGCGCATGGACACGCGAGACAGGGATCGGCAACGGAGATGAATGGATGGCAACGCGTGAACGACGTCTGGCCGAGTTCGACGGCAACGGCGATCCGCCGGCGGACCAGGCGGTGCAGGTGCTCTGCGAAGATCACAGCGGAACCTATCAATTGCCATTCGCCTGCCGCTTCGTCGATGGCGAGTGGCGCAATGACGAATCCGGCGGTGCCCTCGAGGCGACGGTGGTCGGCTGGCGTTTGAGCCGGCCCTGACTTCGGGTCTGTGCCAAAATGCAACGGAATCCGGCCCACCCCTCAAGATTCGGAACGCGAATGGAACGAACCGTGCTCGAATCAGCGGCCGGGCTCTGTACGCTCCTGTTCACGACCAGATATCGCCAGCGACCCGACGCGGCGCACCACATCCGGCACCGCCGCCAGCGAATGAAGCCGGCGGGCCGCCGATGAAAGTTAATTCCGGGGATCCCGAGTTCCGCGGGCGCCCGCTTGCGGCGATCAATTGGCCTGCGCCGCCGGCACCTTGATCTCGGTCGGCAGGATGATCGCCGCCGCAATCACCAGCAGGCAGAGTGCCGCGAAGGTGTGCAGCATGGTGACGAAGCCGCCCCTTTCATACAGCCACGCCACGAGGCCCACGGAGACGCCCGCCGCGGTGAAGCCGACGAAATACCGTACCGCATAGGCGCGCGAGCGCCATTCCTCGCTGGTGTATTTGCCGACCATGGCGTCGTTGACGGTGACCTGGCCGAAAGCGCCCATCACGATGCCGATCGAGACCAGGATCAGCGGCAGATTGGACAGGGTGGCGGCGAAATACAGGAACGGCGCCAATACGAAAGAGAGTGGCAGCGATACCGCCTTCAGCGAATGCCGGTCGAGCAGTTTGCCGATGGTATATTGCGTCATCGCACCGAACACGTAGACACATGCAGCGATCACGCCGAGCAGAGCCGGGCTCCTGGTCAGATCCGCCAGCCGTTCCGCGAACAGCTTCGGCAGCGCCACCGTGACCGCGTTGAAGGTGGTGGAGATCGCGATCACCACGATCAGCAGCGCCACGATCACCCGCCACATGTCGCTCTTTGCAACCCGCGCCTGTGCCGCCGACTGCCGCGTGCCGGTGCGGTCCTCGTGCACCACGCTCGCCGCAAAGGCGGCGCCGATCAGGATGGTGAGAATGCCGGGGATGATGAACGCCCAGCGCCAGCCGAGATACTGGCCGACCACGCCGGTGACCAGCGCCGACGACGCCACGCCGAGATTGCCGCAGACGCCGTTGAGCCCCATCTCGCGCCCGAGCCGATCGGCATAGGAGACGATCATCGCGGTGCCGACCGGATGATAGATCGAAGCGAACAGGCCGATCGACAACAGCGCCGCGCCGAGCTGCAGCGGCGTCTGCACCAGCCCGACCGCTATCATCGAAGCGCCGATGCCGATGAAGAAGATCACCATCATGTGGCGGCGGCTCCAGCGATCGCCGAGCCAGCCCGTCAGGAGCGACCCGGCGCCGAACGCGATGAAACCGGGAGTCGCGTAGGGCAACAGCTCGGAATAGGCCATGTCGAGCGCCGGCCCCATCACGATCACCGCGGCGGCGAAGATCAGCATCGAATAGTGGTCGATGAAATGGGCGGCGTTGACGAAACCGATGACCCGGGAGGGGCTGTTCATGGGTCGAATCCTTTCAACTTCTGGGCTAGGTTATAGAATCTGCCGCTGACGGGATGTCGCCAATGAGTATCGCCGAAGCGCCAATTGCGCCGATCCGGGACGGTCGCACCGCGACCGGCGACGGCGTTCATCTGGTGGCGCGTCATTACAAGAAGGGCGTGCGGCTCGATCCCCATATGCATCGCGAGGCGCAACTGGTCTATGCCGCCAAGGGCACGATGCAGGTCACGACGCCGAAGGGACGCTGGCTGGTGCCGCCGGATCGTGCGGTATGGGTGCCGGCGCGGCTCGAGCATGCCATCGACGTGCTGGCAGATATCGAGATGCGCACCCTGTACTTCGATGTCGCGTGGCTGGCGCGCGAGCACCACAGCGAAAGCCTCGCTGTGGAATTCGTGGTGCGGGTCTCCCGGCTGCTGCATGAGGCGATCCTTGCGCTGTTCGACGTCCGCGACGATCCCGACCGCGCTGCTCTGCTGATCCGGCTCGCCATGCTCGAACTGCATCGGGCCGAAGACTCCGCCACCTTCGTTCCGCTGCCGCATGAGCCGCGCTGCCGGCGCGCCGCCAAGATCGTGCTCGACGATCCAACCGGCGTGCACGAAATCGACACGCTGGCGCGCGCGGTCGGAACGTCGGCGCGGACGCTGTCGCGGCTGTTCGCCTCGGAGACCCAACTGAGCTTCAAGAGCTGGCGCCAGCGCGCGCGCATCGCGGCGGCGATCGAAAAGCTGTCGACGGAGAGCAGCTTCTCGGTCAAGCAGCTTGCCGCCGACCTTGGCTACGCCAGCGTGCCGGCATTCTCGCACGCCTTCCGCCAGGTGACCGGCAAGACGCCGACCGAATTCGCGGAGACGAAATGAGGCCGATTCGGCCGCGCCGTGGAAAGTCGGTCGCCGTCATGACCCGTATGCGCTTGATTGTGATCCGCTTCGCCCTAAATTTCCTGTAGCATTTCCGCCTGATCAGGACGCGACCCGCCGACATGGCCGACGCCTTTTTCTCCGATCTTCTTGCCACGATTTCCGAACGCGGCCGAGCCCTGCTTCGCCTTCGCCGCACCGGCGCATTCGACGCCGGTCAGGACGCGTCCAGCCTGATCGAGCTGTGCGAAGCGCTGTTGTCGGGCCGCGGCGAGGCTTCCGGTACCGCGATGGCGCGCGAGGTGCTCGACCGCTATCGTCAGCTCGACGAGGCGGGGCGGCTGGCGTTTTTCGAAACGCTTGCCCGCAAATTCGGCCCGGACCGGGAGAAGCTTGCGCACGCGATCGAGACCTGGCGCGCGCAGCCGAACGACGACGACGCCAGCGACGTGCATTTTGACTCCGAACCGCGCCGGCAGGAACTGTTCCGCCGCCTCAACCGCGCGCCGGGAGGCTTCGGCGAACTGGTGGCGATGCGCGCCGACCTTGTTCGCGCCATGAAAGGCAACAAGGTGCTTGGCGCGCTCGACCGCGACGTCGTCCATCTGCTGGCTTCCTGGTTCAATCGGGGGTTTCTCGTACTGCGCAGAATAGACTGGTCGACGCCCGCCAACATCCTGGAAAAGATCATCCGTTACGAGGCCGTGCACGAGATCCGCGACTGGGACGACCTGCGCCGCCGCATCGATCCGGCCGACCGCCGCTGTTACGCGTTCTTTCATCCGGCGCTGGTCGACGAACCCCTGATTTTCGTCGAGGTGGCGCTGACCGGGTCGATCCCGGGCGCGATCGCTCCACTGCTGGCCCAGGATCGGGCGCTGGTGCCAATCGACCGCGCCCGCACCGCAGTGTTCTATTCGATCTCCAACACCCAACGCGGTCTTGGCGGAATCTCGTTCGGCAGCTTCCTGATCAAGCAGGTGGTCGAGGAATTGCAGCGCGAATTGCCGAAGCTCGAGAACTTTGTCACGTTGTCGCCGGTGCCGGGCTTCATGGCATGGCTGAAACAGGCCGGTGACGTTCCGGTGTCCGAAGCGGAGCGCGCGCTGCTCGCCCGGCTCGACGCACCGGACTGGGTCGAAGATGCCGAGCTCGCCGGGCAGTTGCGTTCGGTCCTCGAACCGCTGGCGGCCTTTTACTTCCTCAAGGCGCGGTCGTCGAAGGGCCGGCTGATAGATTCGGTAGCGCGATTTCACCTCGGCAACGGCGCGCGGCTGGAGCGGATCAACTGGCTGGGCGATGTCTCGCCGAAGGCCCTGCGCGAATCCGCCGGGATCATGGTCAACTATCTGTATCGCCTCGAGGATATCGAAAAGAACCACGAAGCCTATGCCAACCAGGGTGAGATCGCCGCCTCCGGCGCGGTCAGAAAGCTGCTCAAGCCTGAAGGCCGGCGGCTATTGGACATGCGGCTGTCGTAGCCGCGTGGAGCCGCGATCCCCGTCATTCCGGGGCGACGCGCAAGCGTCGAGCCCACCTACAATGCCAGTGCCTTCATTTCCGCATAGAGGTCGGATTTTCCCTCGAAGCCGATGCCCGGCAGTTCCGGCATGGTGATGGTCCCGTTCTCGACACGAACACCATCCGGGAAGCCACCATAGGGCTGGAACAGATCGGGATAGCTCTCATTGCCGCCGAGCCCGAGACCGGCCGCGATGTTGAGCGACATCTGGTGCCCGCCATGCGGAATGCATCGGCCCGCCGACCATCCGCCGGCCTGCAGCACGGCCAATGTGCGCTGATATTCACAGAGCCCGTAGGATAGCGCGCAGTCGAATTGCAGCCAGTCGCGATCGGGCCGCATCCCGCCGTAGCGAATCAGGTTGCGCGCGTCCTGATGGCTGAACAGGTTTTCGCCGGTCGCCATCGGCGCCGGATAGAATTCCGCGAGCGCCGCCTGGAGCTGGAAATCAAGGGGATCGCCGGCTTCCTCGTACCAGAACAGCGGAAAGTCGCGCAGCATTTTGGCGTAGGCAATTGCCGTCTCCAGATCGAACCGGCCATTGGCATCGACCGCGAGTTGCGCCTGCCCTCCGATCTCCTTCAGCACGGCTTCGATGCGCTGGCGATCCTCACCGATCGGCGCGCCGCCGATCTTCATCTTCACGACATTGTAGCCGCGATCGAGATAGCCGCGCATTTCGGCACGCAATGCCGACAGATCCTTGCCGGGATAATAATAGCCGCCGGCGGCATAGACGAAGACGCGCGGATCAGCGGTTCGTCGGTGACGTTCTGCCAGCAGCCGAAACAGCGGCTTGCCCGCAATCTTCGCCACGGCATCCCACACCGCCATGTCGATGGTGCCGACCGCGACCGAGCGCTCGCCATGGCCGCCCGGTTTCTCATTCGACATCAGTGCCGCCCAGACCCGATCGGGATCCAGATTGTCGCCGGCGTCGTTGAGCAGGGTGTTCGGATCGGCTTCGGCGAGACGCGGCGCGAACCGTTCGCGGATCAACCCGCCCTGCCCGTAGCGGCCGTTCGAATTGAAGCCGTAGCCAATCACCCTCTTGCCGTCGCGCACCGCATCTGTGACAACGGCGACGAGGCTCGTCGTCATCTTCGTGAAGTCGATATAGGCATTGCGGATCGGCGAGGAAATCGGCTTGGTGATTTCGCGGACGTCGACGACGCGGACGGACATGGTGGCGGCTTTCTGAGGCTAAAATGGCGTTGCGTCGTCATTGCGATACGCGGCATGGATTGCTTCGTCGCTTCGCTCCTCGCAATGACGACTAATCAATTCAAGACCGGTTCTGGTTGCGGAAATACGGTTCGACCGGGCCATGCACCTTGATGGTGAGCGGGTTGCCGTAGCGATCCCTGGCATTGCCGGCGGTCACTCGCACCCAGCCTTCGCTGACGCAATATTCTTCGACATTGGTCTTCTCGATGCCCTTGAAGCGGATGCCGACGTCGCGCGAGAGCACCTCGGCGTCGTAGTAGGGGCTCTTCGGATCGGTCGAAAGACGGTCCGGCAGTTGATCGGCGACGGTTTCAGATTTCTCGTTCATAGCAGCGCCTCGATTTCCTTGGTCAGGGCTTCCGGCTTCGTCGTCGGCGCATGCCGCGCCACGACCTGGCCCGACCGATCGATCAGGAATTTGGTGAAATTCCATTTGATCGAGGCGCCGAGCAGGCCCGACCTGGCGTTCTTCAGATAGCGGTACAGGGGATGGGCGTTGCCGCCGTTGACCTCGATCTTGGCAAACATCGGAAAACTGACTGCATATTTGTCGGTGCAGAACTGCTCGATTTGCGCCGCATCGCCCTGTTCCTGGCTGCCGAACTGATTGCAGGGAAATCCCAGCACCGAGAAGCCGCGCGGAGAAAGCGCCTGCTGCAGCGCCTGCAGACCCCTGTATTGCGGCGTGAAACCGCAGGCGCTTGCGGTGTTGACGATCAGCAGGACCTGACCCTGGTAGCGCTGCAATGGAATGTCCTCGCCGGCAAGCGATGTTGCCGAGAAGTCGTAGACGCCAGCCATCTTGTTCTCTCGACCTGAATGCAGTCAGCTCAGCACGGGATCGATCGCCACCACCGGTGTTCCGCCGGCCTCGATCGCTTCGCCCGCGCGCAAGCACATATCCTCGCGGTAGCGGCCGGAGACCACCTGAACACCGACCGGAATTCGACCCACCGATCCCGTGGAAACGGTTAGCGCAGGCAGCCCCATGAAGGGAATAGCAATCTGCGGCACTTGCGCCCGCCAGACGCGGGCGAACGAGGCGTCGTCGCGCCGGTCAAGCCCGTCGGGAAACGGAAGTTCACCGGACACCGGCATCAGCAGCACGGGATGGGTCTCGAAAAACACCAACCAGTCGCGCGTCAGGGTGGCCCGGCGCGTCAAGGTCTTGGAGAACGCTGCCGCATCGAATGGAAAGACCTTGTCCCGGTTGCCGCGCAGGCAGGCGAGTGCGCCCGGGTCGCCCTCGCGCTCGGCGTTCGCCATTTGCGCTTCATAGCCGTCGCCGAGCCACAATTTGGTCTGCAACTCCGCGGCTTCGCGCAGCGAAGGCGTGGTCTCGACTTCCTCCACCACCCATCCGGCGCGCTGTAGACGCTTTGCCGCATCGGCGACGGCCGCCGCGACCTCCGCGACGGTCTGAAGACCATCGGGACGAAAGCACACCGCGGCCCGCTTCGGCAGTTCAGTGCCTTCGAGCGGGGCCGGCACCCACCAGGGATCGCGCGCGTCCTTGGCGGACATCGCCGCGAGCGCGATCCGCAGATCGGCCATGGTCCGCGCCAGCGGACCCGATACCGCGCTGATCTGCGGACCGATGGTGCGTTCGGGCGACGACGGATTGTAGGCCGCGACGCGGCCGACGGTCGGCCGCAGGCCGTGCACGCCGCAGGCATAGGCCGGATAACGGATCGATCCCGCAATGTCGGTGCCGTGGGCGATCGGCCCGATGCCCGCCGCGACCGCCGCGCCGGCACCGCCGGAGGAGCCTCCCGGGGTCAGCCCGGGATCGCGCGGATTCCTGGTGTCCCCATGGATCAGGTTGGTGGTGAACCAGCGATAGGAAAACGCCGGGCAGTTGGTGCGGCCGAGAATGACGGCGCCAGCCTTGCGCAGATTGTCCACCACGGGACTGTTGCTGCCCGCGATCAGATCGCGCTGCAGCTCGAGGCCGTTGGTGGTGGCGAACCCTTGCTGATCGATATTGACCTTGATCGTGACCGGAACACCAGCCAGCGGACCGACGGTCTCGTTGCGTCGGAGAGCCGCGTCGATGGCGCCGGCCTGCGCCAGCACGTCCTCCGGGCGATGGTCGACCACCGCGTTGATGGACGGGTTGACCGCGTCGAGCCGCGCCAGTGCCGCCGACGCAACTTCTGTCGCCGTCATCTGTCTCGACCGCACCAGCGCAGCGATGTCGGTGGCCGACCGACGCCAGAGATCTTCCATGGACAACACTCCGTTGACTGTCCGAGTTGTAGCGGTGCGGCCATCGTAGCGCCATCGCGATCGCGAACAAGAATCGGCTCGTCGAAAGGCGTGAGGGGTGACGCGACAGCGGGAAGCTTCAATGTCGGGTGATGCGGCCGCCGGAGAGATCGAATATCGCTTCGGTAAAGGGAAACTCGAGAACGATCTCACCTTCGTCGTCCGTCACTTCGAGAACCGCATTCAACAGGCCACCGCGGGTGTCCTCGGTTTTCAACAGTTCCCGGATCATCGCGCGCGCGACTTCCCAGGCCCGGTCGGCATTGCGCAACTCTTCGCCTTCGGGATCGGCGATCAATTCGTCGCCGATTCGGGTGTTGAAAAAATATCGCGGCATGAGCGAACCACTTCCATTGAGGGGCTCCAGCATGAGCCGCTGGTTGTCACGAGTTGTTTATCCCGGGCTCTCGGCCTTCGCATCAAATCGAAGGAAATGCATGCGGCGACCGCCCAGCTAGAACCTGTTGATAGGGCACCGGTTTGACGAGAACCCGCACAAATATGTGAATTTCTATTGCACTGCAGCATAAAGGGGTTGCCGGCCGGACAAGAAAGATTTCACTGGCGAACTTTGGTTTCCGCATTAGTTTGGGCGGGAGGGCGGACCGCGCCCGAACTCAAAAGGAGAGCCAAATGGCCTGGAAAGCCCCCAAGATCGTCGAAGTGCCGGTTGGCATGGAAATCAATATGTATGCGTGCGCCGCCCGCAAGTAAGCGGACGTCACAGCATCGCGTTTTACTGCAGGTGGACCTCCAGGTCTGACGCCTCGCCGATGTCGGGAAGTTACCTGATATCGGGAGGGAGCGTGGACTGGTGTCCACCTGGAAACGTTGGGATTCCAGGAGACGGATCATGCTTCGCATCGTCATCCTGGGCGCTGCAGCGGGTGGTGGCGTTCCGCAATGGAACTGCGGGTGTCCGGTGTGCCGGACAGCACGAGGTGGGCATTCCGAGCTTCAACGTACCCAAGCCTCGATTGCAGTCAGCGCCGACGGCGCGCACTGGTTCCTGATCAATGCCTCGCCCGATCTGCGTCAGCAACTGATCGCGACCCCGCAACTGCATCCAGCGGCCGGCCGGCTGCGTCACAGTCCGATCGCCGGTGTGGTCCTGACCAACGGCGAGGTGGATGCGGTCGCAGGCCTGTTGTCGATGCGCGAGGGCTCGCCGTTTACCGTCTACGCGCACCCGAAAGTGCTCGCGATCCTCAGATCCAACAGCATCTTCAACGTCCTCGACGAGAAGAATGTGCGGCGGCAGCCGATCGAGGTGAACCAGGCATTCGAGCCGGCGCTGCCCGACGGCTCGCCGTCCGGCATCGAGATTCTGCCGTTCGCCGTCCCCGGCAAGGGCGCATGGTATCTCGAGGGCAAGGTTCACCCCGCCGGCAACGACGGCGCAGGCGACACGCTTGGACTTCGCATCGCCGACAAGGCCACCGGCAAGCAGTTGTATTTCCTTGCCGCCTGCGCCGGGGTCACCGATGAGCTCAAGTCACGGCTGCTTGGCGCCGCGGCGGTGTTCTTCGACGGCACGGTCTGGCGCGACGACGAATTGATTGCGGCCGGCCTCGGCAGCAAGACCGGCCAAGGCATGGGCCATATCGCGATGTCGGGCGAACGCGGGGCGATCGAGAGTCTTGCCAAACTCGATATCGGCAGGAAGATGTTCCTGCATATCAACAACTCCAACCCGGTGCTGCTGCACGATTCCGCCGAGCGCAGGATGGCCGAACGCGCGGGCTGGCAGATTCCGGCTGACGGAACGGAGATTACACTTTGAACGCGATGACGTTGAACGGGATGACCGCCCATTCGCTCGGCACCGACGCCCCGCTGAACAGCGCCGAGGAGCTGGAAGCGACGCTGCGCCAGATCGGCGCTACCCGCTACCACAACCTGCATCCGTTTCATCGGCTGCTGCACGGCGGCAAGCTGAACAAGGGACAGGTACAGGCCTGGGCGCTCAACCGCTATTTCTACCAGAGTACGATCCCGATCAAGGATGCCGTGGTGATCTCGCGCTTTCGCGACCGCCGCGCCCGGCTCGAATGGCGGCACCGGATCGAGGACCATGACGGTGATCTCGGCAGCGAAGGCGGCATCGAGCGCTGGCTCAAGCTGACCGAAGGGCTCGGACTCGACACCGCCTATGTGGAATCCACCGAGGGCATCCTGCCCGCCACGCGCTTTGCGGTGGAAGCCTATGTGCATTTCGTCCGCGACAAGAGCCCGCTCGAGGCCATTGCCTCCTCGCTCACCGAATTGTTCGCGCCCAATCTGCACGAAGAGCGGATTTCGGGCATGCTGGCGCATTACAGCTTCGTCAATCCCGACATCATGAGCTATTTCAGCCGACGCCTGCAGCAGGCGCCGCGCGACGCCGGCTTCGCGCTCGACTATGTCAAGGCCCATGCCAACACGCCGACGGAGCGCGCCGCGGTGTGCAATGCGCTGATCTTCAAGACCAATGTGCTATGGGTCCAGCTCGACGCGCTGTATCATGCCTATGTCGACGGCCACATTCCGCCGGGAGCGTTTGTTCCCAGGGACAATTAGCGAGTGACGACCATGGCAGCCGCGCGCAGCCGCAACATCAGCGTCAGCGAGACCAGCCGACCCGTACTGCCGCGGCATGCCAGGCTGAAGTTCGACGAGACACGGCAGGTCTGGGTGATCCTGGCGCCGGAACGGGTGCTGGCGCCGGACGAGATCGCGGTCGAAGTGTTGCAGCTCTGCGACGGCGTTCGCAGCGTCGGTGGGGTAATCGACCTGCTCGCCGCGAAATACGCCGCCGAGCGCGACGCCATCGCGACCGACGTCGTCGCCATGCTGCAGGACCTGGCCGACAAGGGATTTTTGACCGAAGCCCGCGAGAAGACACCATGAGTCCAACACTCACCGACGCCAATGCAACGCTGCGCGATCCCGGCGACGGGTTAGCGGTGCTGGAGAAGCAGGGCTCGATCGCCGAAACCCACGGCATTCCGCTCGCGGTGCTGGCCGAGCTCACCCATCGCTGTCCGCTGCAATGCCCTTATTGCTCGAACCCGATCGAACTCGACCGCGGCAGCAGTGAACTCACGACGGAGGAATGGAAGAAGGTGCTGTCCGAGCTCGCCGAGATCGGCGTGCTGCAGATCCATTTCTCCGGCGGCGAACCCACCGCGCGCAAGGACCTGGTTGAACTCGTGCAGCACGCGAGCGATGTCGGGCTGTATTCCAATCTCATCACCTCCGCGGTGTTGCTGACCAGAGAGAAACTGGCGGCGCTCGCCGCTGCCGGTCTCTGCCATGTGCAAATCAGCTTTCAGGGCAACGAGCCCATCGTCGCCAACCGCGTCGCCGGCCTGAAGCAGGCCCATGAGAAGAAGCTCGAAGTCGCCCGATGGACCCGCGAGCTCGACCTGCCGCTGACCGTCAACGCGGTGATGCACCGGCAGAACCTGCACCAGCTTTCGGATATCATCCAGATGGCGGTGGATCTCGACGCCGACCGGCTCGAGGTCGCCAACGTGCAGTACTACGGCTGGGCGTTGAAGAACCGCGCGGCGTTGATGCCGACGATCGAGCAGATCGAGGAGACCAGCCGCATCGTCGAGGAAGCCGAGGCGCGCTTGAAAGGCGTTCTCGCCATCGACTACGTGGTACCGGATTACTACGCGCTGCGGCCGAAGAAATGCATGGGCGGCTGGGGCCGCCAGTTCTTCAACATCTCGCCCGCCGGCAAGGTTCTGCCCTGCCACGCCGCCGAAAGCATCACCGGGCTCGAATTCGAATCGGTGCGATCGAATCATTCGATCGCCTGGATCTGGCAGAACTCCGAGGCCTTCAACCGCTATCGCGGCACCGGCTGGATGCCGGAGCCGTGCCGAAGCTGCGAGTTCAAGGAAGTCGATTTCGGGGGCTGCCGCTGCCAGGCCTTCGCGCTGACCGGCGATGCCGGCAATACCGACCCGGCCTGCACGCTATCGCCAATGCATGAGCAGATCTTCAAACTGGCGGCGTCGGAAGCCGCCGCCGACAATAACCGCTTCATCTATCGCAATTTCGCCGGGGGCACGCCGGAGACGGACGGCGACCATGGCGCCTGACGCCGAGGCCGGAAAATCCGCAAGTCGACGTTCCGATCCGTTCGCGCCGCTGACTTCAGAACTGCTGCCGGTTGGCGATGGCCACGAAATCCATGTCGAGAGCGTCGGCCGCGCCGGCGGCATCGCCGCGGTCTATCTGCATGGCGGCCCCGGCAGCGGCTGCCAGCCCGATCATCGGCGACTGTTCGATCCGGAGCGATTCCACGCCGTTCTGTTCGATCAGCGCGGCGCCGGTCGCAGTCGCCCCAAGGGCCGCCGCGAACACAATACGCTGCCACATCTGATCGCCGACATGGAACGGATCCGCGAAACATTCGGGTTCGAACGGTGGATGGTAGTGGGCGGCTCCTGGGGTGCGACGCTGGCGCTGGCCTATGCGCAGGCGCATCCGCAGCGAGTGAGCGGTATCGTCCTGCGCGCGACCTTCCTCGGTACACGCGCGGAGCTGGAGAGCGCGTTCCTCGAGACGCTGCCGCTGTTCTATCCCGAGCTCAGCAATGATTTCATCGACCTGCTGCCAGCGGACCAACGCGCGCAGCCGCTTGACGCCTACTGGCGGCGCATTCTCGATGCCGATCCGGCCGTGCACGGCCCGCTTGCTCGCGCTTGGGGCGACGCCGAGCGCGTCCTTTCCGAATATGTCCCCGGACGGACCCGACTCGATCGGAATTCGCTCAATTCCAGTCGACCCCTGCCCGCCACGCCGTTCATGGAGGCGCATTATTTCCAGAACGATTGCTTCATGGCGCCCAATCAGTTGATGGCGCAAGCGGGCCGCCTCGGCGGCATTCGCGGCATCATCGTGCAGGGCCGCTACGATCTGTTGTGCCCGCCGGCAACCTCACATGCGCTGGGCGCGGCCTGGCCGGACGCCGAAATCCGTGTCGTCGGAGGGGCCGGGCACTCGCTCTACGATCCTGGCGTGCGCGATGCGGTCATGAAGGCGGTCGCCGACCTCGCCTCTGCCATCAGCGCATAGTTCATGTCCATGCCGGCGGCTTCATCCATCGAGACGCTTGCTGCACAAGCTCCTCTGGATGAGGTCTGAGGCTAGTCAGACCCTCATGGTGAGGAGCGCGGCAATGCCGCCCGTCTCGAACCATGAGGCCCGCGATACCGGTGGCGATGAGTGCGTGGCGCGTGAATGCTGCAGTGCCGCATGGTACGGGATTCGTTAACGTTATAGCGCCATTCCGTGAAAGCTGGAGATCGCGGAAAATTGCCTTTGTGGAACGTGTTGAATGGCTCTAATACGATATAGCGATGATCCCATTCAATGACCAAAAGAGCGCCGTCTGAGCGTTCGCAGACAAGCGTAAGGCCGCGTCTTTCTACGCCCTGGCGCGGACATGGTAGGAATGAAACCGACTGATACTTCGGCGCCCGATTACTTCCACAAAGTAGTCGACTGCCAGTGGGCCTGTCCCGCGCATACGCCCGTCCCCGAATATATCCGCCTGATTGCCGAAGGCCGCTATAGCGACGCCTACTTGATCAATTGGAGGTCAAACGTGTTTCCCGGAATCCTGGGACGCACCTGCGACCGCCCATGCGAGCCCGCCTGCCGCCGCGGCCGCGTCGAGGAGACGCCGGTCGCGATCTGCCGGCTGAAGCGCGTTGCCGCCGACTTCAAGGACGATATCAAGCACCGCTTGCCGCGGCCTTCATCGAAAAACGGCAAGCGCATTGCGATCGTCGGCGGCGGTCCGGCTTCGCTGACGGTCGCTCGCGACCTCGCTCCGCTCGGCTATCAATGCACCGTGTTCGATTCCGATCCCCGGGCGGGCGGCATGATGCGGAGCCAGATTCCGAAATTCCGCCTGCCGGATTCGGTGATCGACGAGGAGACCGACTACATCCTCAATCTCGGCATCGAGTTCAGGGGCGGCCAGCGCATCGACAGCCTGAAGAAGCTGCTCGACGAAAACTACGACGCGATCTTTGTCGGCTCCGGCGCGCCGCGCGGCCGTGAACTCGCAATTCCCGGCCGCAAGGAAGCCGCCGGCAATGTCCACATCGGCATCGACTGGCTTTCGAGCGTTTCGTTCGGCCATGTCGACAAGATCGGCAAGCGCGTGATCGTGCTCGGCGGCGGCAACACCGCGATGGACTGCTGCCGTACCGCGCGCCGGCTCGGCGGCGAGGACGTCAAGGTGATCGTGCGTTCCGGTTTCGAGGAGATGAAGGCCTCGCCGTGGGAGAAGGACGACGCCATCCACGAGGATATTCCGATCCTCAATTTCATGGTGCCGAAGGCGTTCGTTCACGACAACGGCAGGCTCACCGGCGTCACCTTCGAGAAGGTGAAGGCCGAGTACGACGCCGACGGCAAGCGCAGCCTGGTGCCCGCGGGTGAACCGGACCAGACCGTCGACTGCGACGACGTGCTGGTCGCGGTCGGCCAGGAGAACGCGTTCCCGTGGATCGAGCGCGATTGCGGTATCGAGTTCGACAAATGGAACATGCCCAAGGTCGATGCCACGACCATGGGCTCGACCCATCCCAAGGTGTTCTTCGGCGGCGATGCCGCGTTCGGTCCGAAGAACATCATCTGGGCGGTCGCGCACGGTCACGACGCCGCGCTTTCGATCCACAAGCTGCTATCCGGCGAGGACATCACCGAACGGCCGCTGCCCGAGGTGCAGGTCTCGTCGCAGAAGATGGGCATCCACGAATGGAGCTATGACAATGACATCTCCGGCGACAAGCGCTTCAAGGTGCCGCACCGTGACAAGGTGATCGCGTTGAAGGACATCCGCACCGAGGTCGAACTCGGTTATGACGTCAGGCTCGCGCTCAGCGAAGCCCAGCGCTGCCTGAACTGCGACATCCAGACCGTGTTCGCGGCGCCTCTGTGCATCGAATGCGACGCCTG
>DASUIA010000025.1:0-8483 GCA_036273255.1 Bradyrhizobium sp. | reverse complement strand
CAATGACGGGTGACAATTGAGGGAAGGCGGATGAAACAGCCGTGTGTATACATCGTCGCAAGCAAGCAGCGCGGAACACTCTACACCGGCGTCACTGCGAACTTGCCGCGGCGTGCCTTCGAACATCGCGAAGGTCTGGTTAAGGGGTTTTCGACGAAATACGGTTGCAAAATCTTGGTCTGGTATGAATTGCATGAGACCATGATTGATGCGATCACACGGGAGAAGCAAATAAAGGGCGGTAGCCGTGCGAAGAAATTGGCTTTGATCGAAGGGCTCAATCCCGGGTGGAATGACTTGTACGAAACGCTGGTGTGAGCGCGCGAGCCCTTCCCCGTCATTGCGAGCGAAGCGAAGCAATCCATCCTCGCCGCGCAGACCAAAGGATGGATTGCTTCGTCGCTTACGCTCCTCGCAATGACGAATCGGACATTCCGTGTCCTCTTCGTTGTGACAATGCAACCTCACTCCGCTTTCGCGGGTGCCGGCTGCAGGGTGGCGGAATTCGCGACCCGGGCTGCGTCCGCCATCCCGGCCAGGGCGGCGATTTTCTTCTGGGGATCGGAGCCGGGCTGTACCACCCCCGCGGACATGATCAGGGTCGCGGCGTCCTCGGCACTCATGTCGACTTCGATGATCTTGCTCCTCGGCACGTAGAAGAAGAAACCCGTAGTGGGGTTTGGCGCGCAAGGCAGGAACACCGAAATGTGCTCCTCCTGTCCGGGCAGGCTGTTGGCGATCTCGACGCTCGGCGCCTGCGAGATCAGCACGATCGACCACATGCCCGGTGAAGGAAATTCGACGAGGCCGACGCGGCGGAAACTCGATCCCTGACCTGAGAACAGGGTTTCGAACACCTGCTTCAGGCCGCGGTAGATCGCCCGCACCACCGGCATGCGTCCCAGCAGACGCTCGCCGAGATCGACCAGGGTCCGCCCGATCAAATTGGCGGTGAGGAACCCCAGCAGCGTCAGCGCGATCACGGCAACGATGAGCCCGGAGCCCGGCAGCCCGAACGGCAGATAGGTTTCTGGCCGATAGGCGATCGGCACGAACGGGCGTACCAGGCCGTCGACCCAGGTCACGAACCACCAGGTCAGATAGAAGGTGATCGCGATCGGCCCGGCGACGATCAGCCCGGTCAGAAAGTAGTTGCGGATTCGGGCCACAAAGCCGCGCGGAGGGTCCGGTGGAGGCTCGGCGGGGGGCACGGTCGGCGGCAGATCGTCGCGGTTCATTGCGGTTCCAGGTCGGTCCAAGCCGCCATCATACAATGGCAGCTAGGTGTCATGGCAGAATTTTGAAGACCCCACGGACGAGCATCCCGGTGCCGGATCCTATTCCACGGTCACCGATTTCGCGAGATTGCGCGGTTGGTCGACGTCGGTGCCCATCACGACGGCGGTATGATAGGCCAGCAACTGGACCGGAATGGCGTAGACCATCGGCGTGAAGGCCGCCGCCATGTCCGGCAACACAATCGTCACCAGCGAGTCGATGGTCGCTTCCGCGGCCCCCTTGGCATCGGTCATCAATATGATATTGCCGCCGCGCGCCGCGACTTCCTGCATGTTGGAGACGGTCTTCTCGAATACCCGGTCGAACGGCGCGATCACCACGACCGGCATGTTCTCGTCAATCAGCGCAATCGGCCCGTGCTTGAGTTCACCGGCGGCATAGCCCTCGGCGTGGATGTAGGAAATTTCCTTCAGCTTGAGCGCGCCCTCCAGCGCCAACGGATAGCTGGTGCCGCGGCCGAGATAGAGCACGTCGCGGCTCTTTGCGATATCACGCGCGAGTTTCTCGATCTGTGGTTCGGTGGCGAGTGCCGCCGCCATCAGCCGTGGAATTTCAACGAGGCCATGCACGAGCTTGGCCTCGTCCGCGTCGGATAGTTCGCCGCGTGCCCTGCCCGCCGCGATCGCGATCGCGGCCAGCACCATCAGTTGGCAGGTGAAGGCCTTGGTCGAGGCGACGCCGATCTCGGGACCGGCCAGCGTCGGCAGCATGGTCTCGCTCTCGCGCGAAATGGTCGAGGTTGGAACGTTGACCACCGACAAGGTGTGCACACCGTTCGATTTGGCATAGCGCAGCGCGGCCAGCGTGTCGGCGGTTTCGCCGGATTGCGAAATGAAGATCGCCAGGTCACCCTGGCGCAACGGCGCCTCGCGGTAGCGAAACTCCGAGGCGACGTCGATTTCAACCGGCAGCCTGCTCAGGCGCTCGAACCAGTATTTGGCGATGTAACCCGCATAGCTCGCGGTGCCGCAGGCGACGATCGAGATGCGCTCAACTTGCTTGAAGTCGAACGGCAGTTGCAGCGGCAGCGACACGCGCTCGGTCGCCATGTCGACATAACGGGCCAGCGTATGGCCGACCACTTCAGGCTGCTCGTGGATCTCCTTGGCCATGAAGTGACGGTAGTTCGCCTTGTCGACCAGAGCGGTCGCGGCGCTGTGTTTGAGGGCGTCGCGATGAACGATCTGGTTGTTCCTGTCGTAGATGGTCGCGCCGTTGCGCGTCAGCACGACCCAGTCGCCGTCCTCCAGATAGCTGATGGTGTCCGTGAACGGGCCGAGCGCGACGGCATCCGAGCCCAGATACATTTCGCCATCGCCATGGCCGATGGCGAGCGGCGGTCCGTTGCGGGCGCCGATCATGAGATCAGCGTCGCTCGCGAAGATGAACCCGAGCGCGAATGCGCCGCGAAGCTGCGACAGCGAAGCCTTCACCGCCTCGACCGGGTTGATACCCCTGGCAAGATATCCGTCCACCAGGTGCAGGACGATTTCGGTATCGGTCTCGGTCTTGAAGACCGCCCCGTTCTTCTCCAGTTCCTGGCGCAATTCGCGAAAGTTCTCGATGATGCCGTTGTGGACCACGGCAACCCCTGCGGTTGCGTGCGGATGGGCGTTGTTCTCGTTCGGCTTGCCGTGCGTCGCCCAGCGCGTGTGACCGATGCCGGTGTGGCCCGACAGCGGCGAAGCCCGTAGTTTGGCCTCCAGGTTTTTCAGTTTGCCTTCGGCGCGGCGGCGCTCGAGATGGTCGCCTTCCAGCGTGGCGACTCCGGCGGAATCATAGCCGCGATATTCAAGGCGCTTGAGCGAATCCAGCAACTGCTCCGCGACCGGAGCGCGCCCGAGAATGCCGACAATGCCGCACATGCGGGTCCATCTCTCCGAATCGAACGAAAACTGCCACTCCGGCGCCGGGTTCTCTTAACGAAAATCGCCGAGGTCCAGATACTCAATAATTATTGCCGATTGACACAGCGTTAAGCCGAACGGTCACACTCGACCATTAGCCATCCTTCGGCGTTTTGTCGCGGGTCTTCATCTCGCGGTACCGCGTGGCCCCGCCTTCGCGCGTGGTCTGCTGGCTGCGCTCCAGCGCCATGGCATTGTCGGGCACATCGCGGGTGATCACCGAGCCTGAACCGATATAGGCGCCGCTGCCGATCTTCACCGGCGCCACCAGCGAGGAATTGGTGCCGACGAAGGCGCCGGCGCCGATCATGGTCCTGTGCTTGCCGAAGCCGTCGTAATTGCAGGTGATGGTGCCGGCGCCGATATTGGCCGCCGCGCCGATATGGGCATCGCCGATATAACTGAGATGATTGACCTTGGCGCCCGCTTCCAGCTTCGCAGCCTTGGTCTCGACGAAATTGCCGATCCGCACGCCCTCGCCGAGGACGGTCCCCGGCCGCAGCCGGGCATAGGGGCCGATCGACGCATTCCTGCCGATCGAGGCCTGCACGATATGGGAAAAAGAATGGATCACGGCGCCGTCGGCGATCGAAACGCCCGGACCGATCACCACGAACGGTTCGATGGTCACCTCGTTGCCGAAGACGGTATCCGTGGCGAGATAGACCGTATCGGGCGCGATCAAGGTGACTCCGGCCTCGAGCGCCGCCCGGCGCAGCCGCGCCTGCATCACCTGTTCGGCCTCGGCGAGCTGGCCCTTGGTGTTGATGCCACGCACTTCATCCTCGCTCGTTTCAATCACGACGGCCTCCCATGCCAAATCCCGTACGATCTCGACGGCGTCGGTCAGATAATATTCGCGCTTGCTGTTGGCGTTGCCGATCCGGTCGATGATCGAAAGCGCCCTGCGGCCGTCGAACGCCATCACGCCGGCATTGCAGAGCGTGATCGCCCGTTCCTCAGCATTGGCGTCGGCGTGCTCGCGGATCGCCACCAGACGATCGCCCTCGACCAGCAGGCGGCCATAGCCGGAGGGATCGGCGGCGCGAAATCCAAGCACGGCGAGCGCGGCGCCATTCTCCAGCGGCGCCCGCAGCCGCGCCAGGGTGTCGGCCGAGATCAGCGGCGTGTCGCCAAACACCACGACCAGGTCATCGACGCCACCGGCGATGGCGTCCCGGGCTGCCCGCACCGCATCCGCGGTGCCGCGGCGCTCGCGCTGCACAAAAACCGCCGCATCCGGCCGCAGCCGCTTTGCCTCCAGCGCGACGGCCTCATGATCCGGGCCGATCACCACCGCCAGCGCGGCGCCGGTGCCCTTCGGTGCGGCCCCGAGCACGTGCGCCAGCAGCGATCGGCCGGCGACCGGGTGCAGCACCTTGGGCAATGCGGACCGCATCCGCGTACCCTCCCCGGCCGCGAGCACGATCGTGAGGCTGGTTCTGCCGGTCATCCCTTCATCCCTGCCTGACGGCGATGGTTCGCGCCGCCGTCTTAGAAGCTTTGAGCCGCAGTGGAAACCCGATTCGCCGCCGCGCCAATGGACGGATTCCAGCGGCGGGCGCATTTCCTGTTAATGTTCGCGGCGTGATTCGGCGGGCCTTGGGGGGCCGAAGAATTTCCATGGCAAGAGATCCCATCCATCGGGCTGGCAGCTTCGAGGCCGAGAGCTCGGGCGGCGCGCCGGCCGGACTTTTTGCCGATGAGGATGATTTCGACCGGCGCACGCTGTTCAGGCTGGCATCCTGGGGCGCGGTCGCGGTGAGCGCGGTGGCGGTGGCCCTGTACACCAACCAGTCTTCGATCGGGTGGTCACACCAGCAGGTCGCGGCAGCCGATCTGGCGCGGCAGGAGCAGCAGATCCGGTCGGTTGCCAAAGAGGGTGAGAACGCGACGCGGCGGCTGGCGTCGGCGATCGATACGCTCAACGGCGACCGCGACAGGCTGTATTCCCGCGTCACCGTTCTTGAACAGGGGCTCGACTCGGTCACCGGCGCGATCACGCGGCAGAAGTCAGCCGTTGCCGCGGCCCCATCGCCGCCTGTCGCAGCACCCGCCCCCCCGCCCACGCCGGCGGCGGTGGCGACCAGCGCACCGGCCGCGCCACCAGATCCGGCGCTCCCCTCGGTCGCGCCCGTGACCCCCGTGAAGGCGACGACGGAAAAACCTGCGGAAAAGCCGGTTGCCGATGCCAGTCCGCCGCGGCCGAAGCCCACCGCGCCGATGTCGGCCGAACAGGGAATTCCGAGCAAACCCGCGCCCGCGGAAGTGTCGGTGGTGCCTTCGACAGCAACGAAATCGCTCCCGGCTCCGGCGGATGCCTCGGCCGGGAAACCAACCACGCCCGAATTGGGTGCCATGGCGGCTGCCACCCCAACGCCAGCGCGGACGGTCGTCGCCGCGGTTCCGGCCAGCGGAAAACCCGATACGGAGAAGGCGGATGCCGCACCGTCGACGCCGCCCAAAGTAGAGGTGCAGAAAACCGAATTTGCGGTCGATGTGGGCGGCGCGAACTCGCTCGGCGGCTTGCGTGCGCTGTGGCGGGGCCTGCTCAAATCGCGATCCAACGCGCCGTTGGCGGCGTTGCATCCCATCATCATGATCAAGGAAAACAGCACGGGCCCCGGGATGCAGTTGAGGCTCGGCGCCGGCCCGCTCAGCAATGCCGCCGCAGCCGCCAGGATCTGCGCGGTCATGGTCGAGAACCACCGGCCCTGCGAGACGACGGTGTATGACGGCCAGCGCCTCGAGATGCCTGCCGAAGATGCATCCGCCACGACCAATGCGGGCAAGCCCGGCTCAGCCAGACCTGCATGGCACCGGCGAAGCTATGCCAAGCGGACGACGGTCGAGGAACCCCCTCCGGCACCGCCGCCACCCGAACCCACGACGCTTTCGACGATTTTCGGCCGACGGTAGTCTCGGACCAAGCGCGCCGTGGTTACCACGCCTTATACCAACGGTCCCGGATGATGACCCTCTATCTTCGTCATGGCCGGACCTGTTCCGGCCATCCACGTCTTTGATGCTGTTCGGCCTTCAAGACGTGGATGCCCGCGACAAGCGCGGGCATGACGAGTCAATTACGAGGGCCGTTGGTATTAAGGCCTGCTCCTGATGTTCCCGCAAAATGGCGGACGCCCCGGGTTGTCGCGCATCGCGTTCCCCGCCATATTCGCCCGATGAGAAAAGCGCCGTTCCGGCTGACGCCATACCAGGTCCAGTGGTTGCTGATCGTCGGTTTCCTCACCGTCGGTTACGCGCTCTATCTGCGCTACCTTGCGATCGAGTTCTCGACCGTGGCGCTGGCCTGCGATGCGGGGTTGCAGACCATGCTGTGCAAGACCCGGAGCCTTGCGACCTACCTGTTCCGCAACTCGGTGTTCGGCACGGTCGCGCTGATCATTGCGACACTGCATCTGATGCGCCCCTCGATCGTGCTGCTCACCGGCGGGTTGATCGCGGCCGGATTCGGAATCGTGCTCTACAATATCGGCCTGTCGGGTCTCGCGATCGGACTGCTCATTTTGGGATTTGCACGCCCCGCGCCTGCCACAGCGTAAGCGCCAGCAGCAAATACACCGCGCAGGTCCAGAGCGACTGCCAATTGTCGGGGCCTTCGTTGAACCCGGTATAGAGGGTCGCCGCCGTCAGCAGCGCGGCAAACACCGCCTCGGCGATCGGACGCAAACCCTGTTGCGGGCGGTTGAGCAGCGTCAGGGTCGAAAACGGCACCACGGCCATGGTCAGCGCCGCAAACGGAAAATCGCGATACCGGGGATCGAACGCGAAACCGAGCGCGGTCTCGGCTGCTACCAGCGTGGTCACCGCCAACACGATGCCGAGCAGGATCGTGAGAACTGACCGCGTTCTCATCTCGCGGGGCCCGAGCAGTTCGAGGAAAGTCGGCAGCGCCCGTCCCGACATCAGGGCATGGCTGCTCAGCAATGGCGAGGCGATGCCGGCGGCGAGCAGCAGACCCCAGCACAGCCAGCCGCCAAAGCCATAGCTTTCATAGTACATCTTGTCGGCAGCGACCCCGAGCAGGATTCCGGCCGTGGTCGCGGACCAGCCAACCGCAATCCAGGAGACAAGCCGCGGCGTCCAGGGGCGGCGCCGAAGGGTGAGCCAGGCGGCGCCGAATACGAGAACGCTCAACCCCATGCCGCAACCCATCTGCAGCTTCCAACGCGGGAAATTGCTGATGTCCTGGCCGGGCGGATATTTCAGCACCCGCCGCACCGAATCGAACAGCCCCCAATAGCCGCCGACCGTACCTTCGAGCTGGCGCTTCCAGGGCTGGTCGTAGGCTTCGATCAAATTGACGCGAAAATTCTCCTGCTTGGCCAGATTGAGGATTTCGGAAACCACCCGCGCCTGATTGGTACGCGACGGCAGCGCGCCGGCGCGCATCCGTCCCTCACTCGGCCAGCCGGTTTCACCGATCAGGATTTCCTTGCCCGGGAATGCCACCGCCATCTGCTTGCGAATGGCGTCGACATGGGCCGCCGCATATTTGGCGCGGATCGGAAAGTCCTCCCAATAGGGCAGGATATGAATGGTGACAAAATCGACCGCGTCGTAGATTTCGCGATTGCGCAGCCAATACTCCCACACATCGGCGTAGGTGACGGGAACGGTGACCTGCGATTTGACCGAGCGGATGATGGCGGCGAGGTCGGACGTCGTCATCTCGCCGCGCAGCAGCACCTCGTTGCCGACAACGACGGCGGTAATGACATCGGGATATTGCTTGGTGAGGCCGACCACCGTGGAAATCTGGGCGAGATTCTTGAAGCGGTTGCTCCCGAGCCAGATGCCCTGGATGACCTTCAATCCCACCTTGGCAGCCAGTGCGGGAACCTGGTCGAGGCCGTTTTCGATTGAATAGGTGCGGACGCAGTCGGAGATTTTGGCGAGTTGCGCCAGATCCTGGGCGATCTGTTCGGGCGGAACACGGGTGGTCGGCAATAGCGGCGTCTGGGCCCCGCGGAACGGCGCATAGGACACGCACAGCAGCTTGGCATTGGGATCGATCGGCGCGCGCGCAAGCTTGATCGGCGTGGCAAGCCACCACCACACCGCGGCAATCATGGCCAGAGAAATCAGGAGAAGCGCCAACGGCGTGCGAAAAGAAATCGGTTCCATCCTCCGGGCGGGGATCGTCGATTAGCCGGTCGCCGGCACTCTGCCAAGAGTAGCCCGGCCGAAATCGCGCCGGGGCTTTACCACGACTCGATAAAGTTGTGAGTTTGCTGGACAAAATCGCAAATGTCC
>DASUIA010000024.1:0-2836 GCA_036273255.1 Bradyrhizobium sp. | reverse complement strand
ATGCACAGTATGTGGATCGGCGATCGTGGCGCGGTGCTTTACGACCCTGACGCCCGAATTATCCAACAGCTTGCCGTAAACCGTCTCAAGCCGCGCGATCTCCTTGTCCTTGTTGGCGATCAGCGTCGGCCAGTCGAACGAGCTATGTCCGACCTTCCAGCCAAAGCCAGCGGCGTCCTCGAATTCGCCATGAAAGCGCGAGGCGTAGACCAGCAGCTTTTTCGGCACGCAACCACGGATCACGCAAGTGCCGCCGAGGCGATATTCCTCGGCCAGCATGACGCGGGCGCCGTGCTGGGCGGCAATCCCCGCCGCACGCACGCCGCCGGAGCCGCCCCCGATAACGAAAAGATCGACGTCGTAACCTGACACATCAGAGGTCATGCCCGCGCTTTCTCATCTCGTCGCGGAATTTGTTGATGATTTCTTCCGACAGTTTGTCGCCGAAGACGCCGGCGTTGGCCATGCTCTGATCAAGCGCCCGCGGCTCTTCCGTGACCACCCTGCGACCAACCGGGCTCTGGTAGAACGTCAAAATCTGCTTCAGCTCGGCCTCGGTAAAATGGCTGGCATAGATGCGGGCGGTCTCGTCCACCAGTTCAGCGGTCCGCGGCTGGTATTGCTTGATGAGCTGATCTGACACCGCGTTGAGATCCTTGGCCCACATGAAATTGGTCTGCATGTATTGGTTCTTGACCTTTTCGACCACGCCTCTGATCAGCGGGTCGAACAGCTTGTCGACGCCTTTGATCTCGATGATCTGCTTGGCGATCAAGATGGCGTTGGGCGACGGCGACGACGCGGTTTGCGCGAGGACCGGCTTGGCGGCGCCCATCACGGCCAGCATCAGGAACGCCGCCAGCATATGACGCATCGCCACACGGCGTTTCAGGAATCCGCCACTGAACGGATGGCGCATGGACAGTCCGGCGATCATTGGACGCACTCCCTTTGCAGGCTGAATATCAGGGCCGTTCGACGATACGTATCCCGCTCGGACCGCCCAGAATGGCAGCCCGCGCCAGACCGATAAATAGGCCGTGTTCCATGACACCCGGGATTACAGACAACCGCGCGGCCAATCCCTTCGGGTCGGCGATACGCTGCAATGGGGCGTCAACGAGCCAGTGCCCGCCATCCGTGACGAAAGCATGGCCGTTTTGCGCCTTGCGCAGCGGTGCCGGTCCCGGGCAGCCGGCCTTCGCGGCGCTTTTTTCGATAGCCCGCCGCGTCACGGTCGCCCCGAATGGCGCAATCTCGACCGGCAACGGGAAGCGGCCCAGCGTCTGCACCCATTTCGACTCGTCGGCGATCACGATCATCTCGGCTGAGCACGTAGCCACAATCTTTTCCCGCAGCAACGCGCCGCCTCCGCCTTTAATGAGGCTCAGATCGGGCGCAATCTCATCGGCGCCATCGATGGTGAGATCGAGTTCGGGCGTTTCGTCGAGCGTCGTCAGCGCGATACCCGCCCGCTCGGCCTGCGCGCGCGTCGATTCCGAGGTCGGCACGGCGATGACCTTAAGTCCGGCGCGGACGCGCTCACCCAACAGTTCGACCAGATAGCGGGCGGTCGAACCGGTGCCGAGACCAAGCCGCATGCCCGGCCGTACATACTCCAGAGCGCGCGCGGCGGCGGCACGTTTTTGCTCTTCCACGTCCATCGGCACCGCGAAGAAGGCCTCCAGGCCACCGGAAAATTGGCCGGAAACTAGCGCCATTCCGGGAGCACGCCTAGCAAAAATGGCGATCTGCGACGCTTGCACGCCGTTGCAGAGCCGGTTAGGCGAGCGACATGTACACCATCGTGTTCGATCTCGACGGCACCCTTATCGATACGGCGCCCGACCTCATTCACACGCTCAATCTTATTCTCACGCAGGAGGGGCTGCCGGCGTTACCGTATGGCGCGGCGCGCAATCTGATAGGCGGTGGGGCCCAGGTCATGATCCAGCGGGCGCTCACGGCCGAGGGGAAAGACGCGACGGAGGCGGAAATAGAGCGCCTGTATGCCGCTTTCATTGCTTATTATTCCGAGCATATCGCCGACCGGTCGCGGCCGTTCCCAGGGCTGGGTCGGGCTCTCGACGATATCGGCGCCGCGGGCTTTAAGCTTGCCGTCTGCACCAACAAGCTCGAATGGCTGTCGCTGCGGCTCCTTAAAGCGCTCGACCTGACGCAGCGTTTTGCCGCGATCTGCGGGCCGGACACGTTCGGCGCGCAAAAACCCGACCCGGAGGTTTTTCGCCAGACCGTTCGGCGCGCCGGCGGCGAGCCTGATCGGGCCATCATGGTCGGCGATTCCAAGACCGACATCCACACCGCCCGCGCGGCGCGCGTTCCTGTTATTGCGGTCGACTTCGGCTACACGGACGTGCCGATCGCAAGCCTGCAGCCAGACCGGATTATCAGCGCGTTTTCGGAACTGCCCGCAGCAATCAGCGATCTGTTGGGACTGTAGTCGTCATCCAGCCTCGCCGCCGCGAGTTGCAATTATCGTTAACGGCAGGGGGCTCCCTTCGGCTTCACCGCCCTATCCTTAACATATTAAATTCGTTAACCTTTCTCGGCCGGATCGGGCTGCCCTCGCCCATTTCCGCCCGGGTGACAGTCTGACGGCAAGCCTCGTAACCGCTTGCCCGGACTATCGTTCCGCGCTTTACCCATGCGCACGGGGGGCTTACGCTGGTTATGCTTTTGGGGACGGAGAGGGTCATGTCACGCGTCAAACTCTCACGCGTTAAACTCATCGTCAGCACGGCGGCCATGGGCATTGCGCTCGCGGGTTGTTCTTCCATGCCCGACTGGACCCCCAGTTTCCTCTCGTCCAAGCCAT
>DASUIA010000023.1:0-5651 GCA_036273255.1 Bradyrhizobium sp. | reverse complement strand
TCGAGCAGGATTCCAAGCGGCAGATGGAACGGATGCAGGCCGTCCTTGGCCAGGCTCTCGGCGAGCGCGGCAATCCGCGGCTCATGCGAAACCGGCGGATGCGGAAAGGGACCGCTCGACGCCGGCTCGGTGGGATCTTCGCCGCGCAGCCCATGGACGTGGAAGAGCCGTTCCGCCTCGGCATAATAAGGCTCGAATGCATGGTATTTCAGCGGCCATGCCGGTGACAGGCCATCCCTGTGAACGACCTCGTCGAAATCGCGCTCCCGCATCCGGAACAGGGCGGCACCGTAGACCTTGGAATTACCGCCGACATAATAATGCAGTCCGGGATGAAAGCTGCTTCCGTCCGCGCCATACCAGGTCTCGGACGCCTGATAGGCGCCATCGACAAACACGGTCTGCGAATCCCAGTTGGCCGGCGAGCGCGGCAAATAGTCGCCGCGCTCCAGCAGCAGGATCCGTTTCCCGGTCGGCGCCAGCCGGTGAACCACCGAGCCGCCGCCGGGACCGCTGCCGATGACAATCACGTCGTAATGGTCCGACATCCTCGATCCCTTCAGCCGCCGGTGGCGAATCCCGGATAGAGCGTCATGCCGCCGTCGACAAACAGCGTGGTGCCGACCACATAGTCCGACTGATCCGAGGCGAGCCAGACAGCCGCGCGGGCAATATCTTCGGGCTCGCCAATGCGGCCATAGGGCACCAGCGTCATCAGCGCGTCATAGGCCTCCTTGGTCTGCCAGGCCGCGGTGTTGATCGGCGTGCGGATGGCGCCCGGCGCGATCGCATTGACACGGATCCGTTTCGGCGCGAGTTCCTGCGCCATGCTTTCCATCATCAGTTTGATGCCGCCCTTGGAGGTGGCGTAGTTGGCGTGGCCGGCCCATGGGATCTCCTGATGAACCGAACTCATGCAGATGATTTTCCCCGCCGCGCTCGATACCGACGGCACCACGCCGCGGCGCAGGAATTCCCGCACCGCCTCGCGCGCGCACAGGAACTGCCCGGTCAGGTTGACGCTCAGCACCTTGTTCCATTTGTCCAGTGTCATGTCATGAAACGCCGAATCCCGTTGCAGGCCGGCATTGCTGACGAGAATGTCGACGGTGCCGAATTCTCCGATCATGCGCTTGAACATCGCGGCGACCTGATCTTCCGAGGAAACGTCGGCCTTGTGCGCAAAGGCCCTGGCGCCGGACCGCCTGATTTCCTCGACCACGGCCTCGGCGGCGGCATCGTCGTCGACATAATTGACGACGACATCGGCGCCGGCGTGTCCCAATGCGATGGCCGTGCCCTTGCCGATCCCGGAATTGGCGCCGGTCACCAGCGCCTTCTGCCCGGTCAGGAGCTTGTGAACCGCGACCGGCGGTGCCGTCGACGGGGTTGCGGAGACTTCGGTTGCGTTCATGGATTTACTCCGATTTGGGGGACGCGACGAGGACGAGATGGTGGCCATCCGGATCGATCAGGGTCTGCCGGCTCGGCGGGTTTTCAAGGGCGTGCCGGTCGACCTCGAAGATCAGGCGGGTCGCCGCAACGTCATTGTCGCGAAGCGCGGCATCGGCATGATGCGCCGCCGGTCGGTAACATAGCAATTCGACATGCGCCGTGGCCTGGTGCGGCGCCAGCGCGGTGACCTCGACATGTGGATCGCTGACGCCGTCGAGATGCGCCTGCTCGCAGCCGCTGTTCAGCGAGCGCGCCGCCACCCGCAGCCCCAGCGCTTCATAGAACGCAACACTGCGGGCGCTGTCGGAAACGGCAATCGCCGAATGGTCGATGCCGAGGAAAACTGCGCCATCCGGCCGGGATCGCCAGGGCGCCGGGGATTTTCCCGGCGGGAATGCCAGCAATTCGAGAGGATGCCCGTCGGGGTCCCGAAACTTGAAGGCGGAGACACCGCCTGATGAGGCCGGCAGGCGCTGCGGCCCGCCGGTCGAGATCGCCGACCATCCGTCCACGCTGCAGAGCCGCCGATAAGCCTTCCCGATATCGGTGACCACGATCGCGAAATGCTGAAAGCACAGATCGGAAGCAGACACCGCGTCGGGATAAGGGCGACCGGGAATGTCGAATTGAAGCAATTCGACCAACTCGCGCCCGAGCATCAGCGTGATGCTGTCTGCGCCGACGCCGGACTCCGAGTGACGCCCGGCCTCCGTTCGACGGAATCCGATGGCCTGCTCATAGAAACGCGCGAGCCTGGCGGCATCCTGCGTCACCAGCACGAAGCGGGCCAGTCGCAGGACCGTCTTCTGCGCGAGCGCCGTCACGGCCGAAGCACTCCGCGACGATTGAGAAAGATCGCATAGAGCGTATGCGATCCGCCGATGAAGAGCCGGTTGCGGCAAGCGCCGCCGAAGGTCAGATTCGAAACCCGGTGGGGCACCAGCACCTTGCCGAGCAACCGACCGTCGGGATCAATGCAGTGGACCCCGTCGGCCGCGCTCGACCACAAATTACCGTCCTCATCGACGCAAAGCCCATCGGCGTAACCAGGCTCGATCTTGTGGAAGATGTCGCCGCCCGACAGAAGCCCGGCGGCGTCGACGTCGAATGCGCGAATATATTGCTTCGGGTTGTCGATGGTCTGGTCGCCGGTTTCGGCGACATAGAGCCGGCGCTCGTCAGGGGAGAATGCGAGACCGTTGGGACCGTCGAAATCGCCGGCTGCCACGTTGATCTCTCCGGTGCCGGGATCGAAGCGATAGAGTGCCGGCGGCTGTTCCGAAGCCTGCCGGCCGCCTTCATAATCCGTTTGGATCCCGTACAGGGGATCGGTGAACCAGATCGTTCCGTCGGACCTGACGGCGACGTCATTGGGCGAATTGAGCCGCCGCCCGCCATGGCGATCGACCAGCCTGGTGATGCTGCCATCCAGTTCGGTACGGAACAGGCAGCGCTCGCGGTGCGAGCATGAGATCAAGCGGCCCTGGCAGTCGCGGGTCTGGCCGTTGGCGTAGCCCGATGGGGTGCGATAGACGGACACCCCGGCATCCTCGATCCATCGCATGGTGCGGTCGCGCGGCAAGTCCTGGAACAGCAGACAGCCGGCGTCGCCCATCCAGACCAGCCCTTCGACCCAGCGAAAGCCGTCGGCGAGTCGTTCGAGCGACGCATTGGCCAGAATGTAATGGGCAAAGCGCGCCTCGCGGATCTCGAACCCATCCATCGCGTCACCGAAATTCGCAAGGCGACGCCGGCGCCGGCGCACCGTCGAACTGGATCACCATCAGTACGGCCGGCGCATCCCCAATTGTGCCGGACCGGTGCCCGCGCCTGCCATCGAGGTCGCGGCAGCGCTGGTCGCCGCCGAAGGAAATTTCGCCGGCGCCCATTTCGACTCGCGTGCCATCCATGGCTTCGACAAACCATCGGCCCGATAGCGGCACGATCCATTGCGGTTTTGGATTCTCATGCCAGGTGCCGACCCAGCCGACGGGCAGCACCGTGACCATGACCGTCATGTTGCCGCTGGTCCCGCGGCCCTGCCATTGCGGCTCGGCCGGCGGCTGCATCGATTTCAGATCGAACTCGGTCATCGCGCACCGCTTTTGCCGGCTGATGCCGTTGGCGTCGGTCCACAGGTGCCAGTAGGGTACGGTCGGCCGTTCTCCCATCAACGTCCTCCGGTCGGGCTCTGCGCATAGGGATGCGACGAGGCCAGTGGGTGGGCCACGAAGCCTTGCCAGCCGGCCGCGCTGGCGCCAAACGCCAGGGCCAGAAAGCCGCCGGCCAGCGCGAGGTTTTTCAGGAAATCCCAGAACACTTCCCGGCCGCCGCTGGTCCCGCGCAATCGGAAATCCGGTGTCTTCCAGAATTGCTTCCACAGCAACGCGGTGACGACGCAATAGCCCGCGAGGACAAGCGCCGCCATCCGATCGGCAATTCCGGTCAGGACGCCAAGCGACATCAGCACTTCCACGCCAATGCCGGCGGAGTTCGCGATCTTCGCCAGCCCGCGGCTCGGAATCGCCTCGCTCGCCTGTCCGACCGCCGCCTTGAAGTTGAGCATCTTGTCCAGGGCGCTGAACGGCAGGAACAGCACGATCAGCAACACGCGGGCTAGAATGCTGCTAACGACGCTCAGGATCAGCATCTGCCGGTTGCCTCGACTGGAAAGCGCGGAAACGACAGCGCCGCATCCGCTCCGGATGACAACGCGGCACCGGCCTTATAGTGCCAGTGATCGCCAGCCCAATCCATGCCTTCATGCGGCAACTCGCACGCGCGAGTCGGCGGAGGCCGCCGGCGCGAGCCGCGTGTTGATGATCGGCCGCAATACGAAGAACCCGAGCAGCGCTGCAACGACATTCATGCCGCAGTCAACCGCATACACGGTATGCCAGCTCCCGGTGTAATGGGTCAGCACGTTGCCGAGCGGCACCAGCAGCGAGGCCGCCCCTTTCGCGGTGTACATGATGCCGTAGTTCACGGTGACGTAACTGCGTCCGAAGGCGTCGCCGACGGTGGCGGCGAACAGGCTGAAGATGTCGCCCCAGAACAGGAACACCAGCGCGTCGGTGATGATGAAGGATACCGGCGTCGTCCCAAAGAACCCGAACGCGGCAAGGCAAAGCGCCTCGATCGCGAACGAGATGCCCATCATGTTGGCGCGCCCGATGTGATCGGAAATCCAGCCATTGAGCGGGCGGCCAACGCCGTTGGTGATATTATGGGCGGTGAGCGCGGCGACGATGGCCGGCGTGCTGATGCCGAAGATCGTGACCAGCGCATCGGAAATGCCGCGCTCCTTGGCGATGGGCGCCAACTGCGCCGTCGACATCAGGCCTCCGGCTGCGACCAGAAAGAACATCAAGTACATGATCCAGAAGATCGGCGAACGCAGCGCCTGCGAGGGCGGCATGTCGACGGTGCCCTGAAGCACTTTTGATTTGGCGACCGGCAACGCATCGGCAGGGCCGGGCGCCTTGATGAAATTCGATACGACGACAATGATGATTCCATAGATGATCGCAAACACCAGAAACGTGTGCTGATAGCCGCTCGTCTCGATCATGGACCGGATCGGCGCGATGGTGATGGCGGCGCCGGCGCCGAAACCCGCGGCGGTGAGTCCGCCACACAGCCCGCGCTTGTCGGGAAACCATTTCAATGCATTGCCGACGCAGGTGCCGTAAACCGCGCCGCCCGCAATGCCGGCGACCGCGCCACCCAAATAGAGCATACCCAGCGAGGAGGCCCGCGAATCGATGAACCAGGCAAGGAAGGTGCAGATCCCGCCCGCCAGGACCATCCAGCGCGGGCCGATCCGGTCAACAATGGCTCCCTCGAACGGCACGAGCCAGGTCTCGAGCAGGATGAAAATCGAGAATGCAACCTGGATCTCGGCCTTGGTCCATCCCCATTGATGCTGGATCGGCAGCACGAACAAGGTCCATCCGTACTGAAGGTTGGCGACGCTCGCCATGCAGATGATGCCAAGGATCAACTGGATCCAGCGATTGGTGCGCGGGGTTGCCGGGTTTGCCGCAGTGAGGGCTGACATAAAAGACATCCTTCCCGGCTTTTTGCCTTGCGTCTCGGAACCAGCCTGCCGTCAGTCTTGACGTTGTCTGCTAGCGAGATGTCGCCCGGAGCCCCAATGGCGAACCGGATCGGACAGATCATCAAAAACGTCATCA